>JAFZQJ010000018.1 GCA_017620395.1 Clostridia bacterium
CACACCTCATTCGGCGCTTCGCGCCACCTGTCTCGCCTGCGGGCTCGGTCAGGTCGCGGCTCTGACAGCCCACCGGGCTGTCATTCACTACCGCAACCTCCGCTTCGCTACCCTCAAGGGGAAGGCTTAACAAGCGTATAAAAGAGTGTCATGGCTCTTTTATATATTTTGCAAAATATAAAAATCTTAGGAGGAAAACATCATGACAAAGAAAAAGTCAACGAAGCGCGCGCTGATAAGCAGCCTGCTTATCCTTGCGATGTGCTTCACCATGCTGGCCGGAACTACGTTCGCGTGGTTTACCGACAGCGTTGAGTCCGGAAACAACATCATCAAGTCCGGCAAGCTCGACATCGACCTGCTGATCAAGGCCGACGGCGATGCGGACTACGTTTCCGTGACCGACGTTCCCACCAAGGCCGCTTTTGATTACGACCTTTGGGAGCCCGGCTACACTTCCTGGGCGAACGCCAAGGTCGTCAACAAGGGCAACCTCGCGCTCAAGTACACCATGAAGATCGCCGCCACCGGCGAAGTCTCCAAGCTGGCTGAAGTTATCGACGTTTACTACGCCGCCAGCGAGATCGCGAAGCCCGACGTTGCCACCGCCGGCAGACCCGCTGATCTCACCGCCCTCGGTCTGACCAAGATCGGCACTCTGAAGGACGCCATCAACGGCACCGTCGTTATCAACGACAATCTCATTCCTGACGCCACTGCTACGGAAGTTGCTGATTACGCTACCATCGTTCTCCACATGCAGGAGGAGGCCGGCAACGAGTATCAGGAGCTGAGCATCGGCTCCAGCTTCAAGTTCGTCATCCTTGCCACTCAGTACACCTACGAAGCGGATGCGTTCGACGATCAGTACGACAAGGACGCTGAGTATCCCGCTCAGAAGATCGTTGACAGCGCTGAAGAGTTCACCGCTGCCCTCGGCAACAACGAGATCGACACCGTTACCCTGAACGAAGATATTTCTGTTTCCGGTCCTCAGGCGATTTCCGGAAAGACCCTCGACGGCCAGGGCAACACCATCACCGTTTCCAACACCGGCTCTGACTGCGGACTTAACGCTAAGAGCGGCACCATCGAGAACGTCACCGTCACCGGCACCGGCCGCGGCATCGGCACCGGTTCTTCCGGACAGTATGCTATGGACGGCGATCTCTACATCGACAACGTCACGGTTGACGGCCCGACCTATGCCATGAACATCGGCAAGGGCAACAACCATAAGCTCATCGCCACCAACTCCACCTTCCTCGGCTGGACTTCGATGGATGACGTCGACGCCACCTTCACGAACTGCACGTTCGGCAGAGGCACCAACGGCGGCGCTGCGAACTACGCCTACTTTGCGATTTACGACAATGTGACGTTTAACAACTGTGCGTTCAGCGGCGACTTCCAGTTCTTCGGCAGAGCTACCTCCACCGGCACCATCACGCTGAACAACTGCACGCATGGCGGCGAGCCTGTCACCGCTGCGAACTTCGTCTCCAAGTTTGACAAGGTTCACGACAGCGACTTTGATTACCTCATGAACAACTGCGTAATCATAGTTGACGGCGTCAGAGTCAATCCGTAATTGACTCAATCGCGTGACAACACGCACAGCTTAAAAGCTTATTGCCGCCCGTTCAAACGGACGGGCGGCGGTAAAAGGGCGCGAATTCCTCGCACCCTTTTACCGCCGGAAGGGCAAAGCCGCGAAGCGGAAAAGCCTTCCCCTTGAGGGGAAGGTGCCCCGAAGGGGCGGATGAGGTGTAGCCGCGAAGCGGCGTCAAGACGGATGAGGCGTCGTACATACGCGCATGGTTATTATTGAATAACACCTCATCAGTCTCGAAGGGCGTTGCCCTTCTCGACAGCTGTCTCGCCTGCGGGCTCGGTCAGGTCGCGGCTCTGACAGCCCACCGGGCTGTCATTCACTACCGCGCCCTCCGCTTCGCTACCCTCGAGGGGAAGCCTCAAGTCGTATAAAAGGCTTGTCATAGGCCTTTTATATACTTTGCAAAGTAAAAAATCTCAAAAAAGGAGGAAACACTATGACGAAAAAGCAAAAGTCGGCGAAGAAATCGTTCATAAGCTCCGTGCTTGTGCTCTGCCTGTGCTTCACGATGTTTGTCGGCACCACCTTCGCGTGGTATAACGACAGCGTCACCAGCGGCAGAAACACCATCGTCGCCGGCAGCTTGGAGTTATCGATTGAGTATTACGACGGTCAAGTCGGTGATACCAGTTTCACCGAAGCTAACTGGAAACCCGTTAACGCCAGCGTCGCTCTCTTCGATGACAACGCGAAATTCGAACCCGGCGCCGTTCAGGTCGCCTACATCCGCATCAAGAACGGCGGAGATCTTGCCTTCAAGTACGGCGTATCCGTCGTGGTCGACAACGAAGTCATCGGCAAGACCAAAGACAATGCAGATGTGAAGCTCTCTGATTACCTCAAGTTCGGAAAAGCCACGGTCAGCGCTCCCTACACTTCCCGCGAAAACGCGATTACCGCTGTAGGCACGGGTGCCAGCCTCGTGAACTCCGCTGAGGTAGTTGCTACCAACAGCATACTTAGACCTACGGATGATCCCGTGGTACTCGCTCTCGTTATCTACATGCCGAGCAGCGTAGGCAACGAAGCGAACCCCGATCCGAATCACAAGCCCAGCATCACATTCGGTCTGAACGCGCTTGCGTCGCAGGCGACTATCGAGAGCGACAGCTTCAGCAACACGTATGACTCTACCGCGACGATGCCTGCTGTTGCGAGCGTAACGGTTCCCGCCAACGGAAATGCTACCACCATCACTGCGGGTGACATCACTGTTGCCCTGCCTGCGAACGCCGGCGCGACCGATAACGTCTATGAGCTCGACGTCTCCAACGCCAACACTGAAACGGATCCAACAAGCGGCGAGACCTCTGTTGCTTTTGATGCATCTCTGTATCTGAACAACGTTAAGGTCTCCGGCAGCAGTACGCTCTATGAGATGACAATGAACATCGGCCCCGACGCGACCATCTCCAGTGTCACCCACAACGGCGTTGCGCTGACCGAAGGTACCGGCGATCAGCAGTATCAGTATGACCCCACCAACGGCGACCTGACTATCTACACCAAGTCATTCAGCCCGTTTGAGATTTCCTACAAGGTTATCACGCGCGTCGCGAATGCTGGTGAGTTGGCTGCTGCTTTGGCCGCGAAGAAGAACTATATTCTTCTTACAGCTGACATTACCGGCGACAGATTCACTGTTATTTCCGATACAGTTATCGACGGTAACGGCCACAAGATAACCGATACAAACACAAGCGGCAGAGCTATCTGGATCGATGATACCGGAGTTACCCTCACGCTGAAGAACCTCACGATCGACGGCGCGAACAAGTGCCAGCGCGGTGTTCAGGTGAACGTTCTCGACAGCGGCGAATGGAATTACGCCACTATTATCATCGACAACTGCGATATCGTCAATATGACGTATTACGCTGTTAACCTGTGCACCAAAACAACTGTTAATCTGACGGTTACCGATACCACGATCTCCGGTTGGTCCGCTATCAACGCCTATGGCACCGGCAACGTTATTACCGTCAAGGATTCTGAGCTTATCGGTATTAACGACAAGGGTTATAATGCCGAAGGGTGGAACAACTTTGCTACCATCTGCCTCGAGGGCGATACCACCGGTGAAACGACGCTCCACTCCGCTGATTACACTATCAGTATTGAGAACACGACAATCAGAGCTTCTCAAACGACCGGAAACAAACAGGCGCTTCTTGGCTTCAATAACAATGCCGAAAACAGCTCGGTAGCGTTTAAGAACTGCACGTTTGACATTGGAAACGGTTGCCACTTCGGATACGACAAAGGCACCGGCAACAGTCTGAGCATAGACGGCGACTCCATAAATATGCCAAGCGGTGGCTATTTTGATATTACTACCGGCAGCGGAGAGGGTGCACAGGGCAACCCCGGGCTTGATGATTAAGATTGAAGTCTAATATCCGGTTGCATCAATCCCTACCAAAACATCACACAAGCGGACGGAGCTTTTGCTCCGTCCGCTTCGTTTTGTTCCTTATTATATTACGCGCGAGGGGCGCACGGCGGGGTTACGCCGACTGCGCGGCGCGGAAATGATATATCGGCTCCGCCGATATGATATACGGCTGAAGCCGCGTGATATATTCGCCTTTCGGCAAACGTGATATGCTCGCAACGCGAGCATTATGGAACAAACCGCGCCGGCGCGGTTTGAATTATTCAAAACGGCTCCCGACGGGGGCCGTTTTGTTCCTTAATATTCGCGCAGCGAATATATCATATCGCGTCAGCGATATATCATGCGCCGAAGGCGTATATCATGTCACGCATCGCGTGATATATCATTGCCCGCTTTGCGGGCGCCGCCTGCGGCGGCTACACCTCATCAGTCTTTTTTGCTGCGCAAAAAAGACAGCTTCCCCTCAAGGGGAAGCCTTTTCACAAGTCCAGTATCGTGCCGGTCGTGATGAGCGTGACGGCGCGGCCGAGCTTTCGCGCGTAGCGCAGGGTGTAATACGTGCCGCCGGAGTCGGCGCCGTTGTAGACGCCGATGACGTAAGCCGAGTTTTCCACCATGAAGCGGTCGCGGTCGTGGTTGCACCACGGGGTGTATTTCTCCGAAACGGTCACCACCGCGTCGCACTGCTCCAGCAGCGCTTCGTAACGCTGCTTCGCCTCGCCCGACGCCTTCGACATCTGCGCCGGGCTCGGACGCGCCGCGATCAGCCGCAGCGGCGTTCCCTCCCCGCGCAGGCGGGCGCATATCTCCCCCGCCCACGTGTCGATCCCCTGCGCCATGCCGGTGATGAAGGAGTCCACGCCGAGCGCGGCGTGCCGCAGGATCTCTTCGCGCAGGCGCGCCTTGACGCGCGCGGCCTCCGCGCTGTCCTCCGCGAAGCCGAGCGCCGCCGGACGGTGCCCCGTGAAGCAGCAGGTGCGCTCCGGCAGGAGCGTCAGCCCTTCGGGCATCGCGTACGGCTTTTTCGCGCTTGAAATATGAATATCGTTCATATTATATCTTCTCTATCGGGGCGAAGTTCGCCATTATCTTCTTTTTGCCGACCGTGAAATTGACCTCGAGCAGCGTGTCGTTGCCCATCGGCATCGCGGAGACGACCGTGCCTTCGCCGAAGGCCGCGTGCTTCACGCGGTCGCCGACGGAGAAGGTCTTCCCCGCCTTCGGCGCGGAGGCGGAAGCCGAGGGGCGCGGCGGGCGTCCCGCGGGCGGGCGCTTGGGCGCGTAGGTCGAGCGCGCGACGCCGAAGAAGTCGCCGAAGTCGGCTTTCACCGTGCGTTTCGGGAGGGTATCGGTCTTCTCGACGTATTCGCGCGGCAGCTCCTCGAGGAAGCGGGACGGCCTCTTGAAGCGCGTCGCGCCGTAGAGCAGGCGCTGCTCGGCGCGGGTCAGGTAGAGCTTCTCCCGCGCGCGTGTGACGCCGACGTACATAAGGCGGCGCTCCTCCTCGATCTCGCCGTCGTCGTATGAGCGCATCGACGGGAAGAGCTCCTCCTCGAGGCCGGTTATGAAGACGACGTTGAACTCCAGCCCCTTGGCGTTGTGCAGCGTCATGAGCACGACGGCGTCGGCGTTTTTGTCGTAGTCGTCGATGTCGGTGACGAGGGACATATCCTCGAGGAAGCCGGTAAGCGTCGCTTCTTCGCCGGCGGCGGTCTTGTCGTTTTTGTAGCGGATGAGCATCGAGCCGAGCTCGAGGACGTTATCCGCGCGGTCGAGTCCGTCGCGGTCGCGTTCCGCCGCGAGCATCGCCATGTAGCCGCTCTTCTCCGCGACGGTCTTGACGATATCCTCGAAGGGCGCGTTCAGCGCCGCGTCGGTAAGCTCGTCCAGCAGCGCGCAGAACTCCGCGAGCTTCGCCTTCGACCGCTCGAGGTCGGGGTAGTTCTCCGCTTCGCGTATCACGTTTATGATGGGCTCGCCCAGCCCCGCGGCGATGCGTTCGGCGGCTTCTACCGTCGTGTCGCCGATGCCGCGCTTGGGCAGGTTGATTATGCGCTTAAGACGCAGGTCGTCGCTCGGGTTGGCGATGACGCAGAGGTAGGAGATCACGTCTTTTATCTCGCGGCGCTCGAAGAAGCGCGTGCCGCCGATGACGCGGTTGGGGATCTTGAAGTAGTTCAAGCTCTGCTCGATCTGTGCCGCCTGCGCGTTCGTGCGGTAGAGCACCGCGCAGTCGGAAAGCTTGCCGCCCTCGCGCTGATGCTTCAGTATGCACGCCGCGACGTAGTCGCCTTCGCCGCGCTCGTCCGCGCAGGTGCAGAGGGTGATCTTTTCGCCGAGGGGCTTCTCGGTCCAGAGGTTTTTGCCCTTGCGCTCGAGGTTGTTCGCGATGACGGCGTTCGCCGCCGCGAGGATGTTGCCCGTCGAGCGGTAGTTCTGCTCGAGGCGTATGGTGACGGCTTCGGGGTAGTATTTCTCGAAGTCGAGGATGTTGCGGATCGTCGCGCCGCGGAACTTGTAGATGCTCTGGTCGTCGTCGCCGACGACGCAAACGCTGCGCGTTTCTTTCGTCAGCAGATAGACGAGCAGGAACTGCGCGGCGTTGGTGTCCTGGTACTCGTCGACGAGGACGAAGCGGAACTTTTCGCGCCAGTACGCCAGGCGGTCCGGGAACTCGCGGAAGAGCCTGACGGTAAGGTTGATGATGTCGTCGAAATCGACGGCGTTGGCTTTTTTCAGCGTTTCGGCGTAGCGGGCGTAGATCTTCGCGACGCTTTCGAGGAAGACGTCGCCGGCCGCGTCCTTCGCGTATTCTTCGGCGCCGATGAAGGCGGACTTCGCCGCGGAGATGCGCGCCGCGACCGCGGCGGGCTTGTAGTAGTCGCCGTCGAGCCCGAGGGCCTTCACGGCTTCTTTTATCACGCGTTTGGAGTCGTCCGCGTCGTAGATGGTGAAGGCGCTCGAGTAGCCGAGCGCTTCGATCTCGCGGCGCAGGATGCGCACGCATGCTGAGTGGAAGGTGGACGCCCAGACGTCCTGCGCGGCGTCGGCGCCGCAGGAGAGCGCGATGCGCTCCTTCAGCTCGTTCGCCGCCTTGTTGGTGAAGGTTATCGCCAGCACCTGCCACGGCTTCGGCGCGTCGACTGAGAGCATCCGGCGCAGGCGCTCGGAAAGCGGCGCTTTCAGCTTCAGCGCGGCTTCCAGCTCCGCGACGTCGGCTTCGGTCGGGTCGAAGCAGACTTCGTCGCTGTTATAGGCGTCGCCGAAGCGCAGCAGGCAGGCGATCTTTTCGACTATGACGGTCGTTTTGCCGCTGCCGGCGCCCGCGAGGATGAGAAGCGGGCTGCCCGAAGCGAGCACCGCCTTGCGCTGCATATCGTTGAGGCGCTTGTATTCATTTTCGATATACGCCTTGCGCAGGCGCAGGAAATCGGTCTTAACGCTCATTGTTTCTTCCTTTTATATTTCGTACACGCGCGAGGGCCCGTACTGCCCCGCCGCTTCGAGCGTGCAGTCTTCGCCCGCGCGTACGCCGCCCGCGGCGAGGATGCCTCCGACGGTGGATACCGCGAGCTCGGGCGTGTTGTTCTCTTCGCTCAGGTGCGCGAGGATGAAGTGCTCCGCGCCGTCCGCCGCGAAGGCGCGGCAGGAGCAGGCGCACTCGGTGTTGGAGAGGTGGCCGCGGCTGCTGAGGATGCGGTCTTTCAGATACGCCGGGTACGGGCCGTTGATGAGCATTTCCTCGTCGTGGTTGGATTCTATGTAGACCAGGCGGCAGCCGGCGATCGCCTCAGAAGCCTCCTTCGTCATCCTGCCGGTGTCGGTGCAGACCGCGAGGCGCGTTTTGCCGTCGGAGACGACGTAGCCGACGCTTTCGGCGGCGTCGTGGGACGTGCGGAAGGAGCGCAGCGAGAGCGCGCCCATATCCGCCTCCCTGCCCGTCGGCAGCTCGTAGAAGGCACAGCCGTCCGAAGCGGCGCGGAGGTTCAGCGCGTCGATCGTGTTCATATTCGCGAAGACCGGCGCCTTGACGGCGCGGACGACGTAGGGCAGGCATTTGACGTGGTCGGAGTGTTCGTGCGTGATGAAGACGCCCTTCACCGCGGCGGGCGCGACGCCGAAGCCGTGCAGCACTTCGGCTACGCGGCGGGACGGCACTCCCGCGTCGATGAGGACGGCGGTACCGCCGCTTTCGACGCATATGCAGTTGCCTTTGCTTCCTGATGCGATGCTGAAAAACCGCAAGGCGCTCACTTCTCCTTTTATTAAAACGGGGCGGGCGCCGCGCCCACCCCGCTTTTTTCTGTTCCGTTTTATCCGGCGGCGTTTTCCGCTTCGGTGTAGTCCTTTTTCAGGCTTATGTCGGCGCCGAGCGCGCGGAGCTTCTCGATGATGTTCTCATAGCCGCGCTCGATATGGTGGATGTGGGTGATCTCGGTCTCGCCCTCCGCCATCAGGCCGGCGATTATCATCGCCGCGCCGGCGCGCAGGTCGGTCGCGCGGACCGGAGCCGCCTTCAGCTTCTCCACGCCCTCGATGACCGCGATCTTGCCGTCCACCTGGATGTTCGCGCCGAAGCGCTTGAGCTCGTCGACGTATTTGAAGCGGTTCTCCCACACGCTCTCGTTGATGATGCTCGTGCCGTTTGCCGTCGAAAGCACCGCCGCGATCTGCGGGTGCATATCCGTCGGGAAGCCGGGGTGCGGCATCGTCTTGATGTTCACCTTGTTCAGCGGGCCGGTCCTGCCGACGTAGACCGCTTCGTCGTATTCGCGTATCTCCGCGCCCATTTCCTCCAGCTTCGCGCTGATGGATTCAAGGTGCTTGGGGATGACGTTGTTGATCAGCACTTCGCCGCCCGCGCCCGCGACGGCCGCCATGTAGGTGCCGGCTTCGATCTGGTCGGGGATCAGCGCGTAGCTGCAGCCGCGGAGCTGCTGGACGCCGCGGATCTTGATGGTGTCAGTACCGGCGCCGCGCACGTCTGCTCCCATCGTGTTGAGGAAGTTCGCGAGGTCGACGATGTGCGGCTCCTTCGCCGCGTTCTCGATGACGGTCAGTCCCCTCGCCTTCACGGCGGCGAGCATGATGTTCACCGTCGCGCCGACGGAGACGACGTCGAGGTAGATGGACGAGCCGAGGAGCCTGTCCGATTTCAGATTGATTATGCCGCCGGTCGTGTCGACCTTCGCGCCGAGGGCCTCGAAGCCCTTGATGTGCTGGTCGATCGGGCGCACGCCGATATCGCAGCCGCCCGGCATCGGGACGGACGCTTCGCCGAAGCGTCCGGCGAGCGCGCCGAGGAAGTAGTAGCTGGCGCGCATCTTACGCGCAAGCTCGTAAGGCGGAGCGACGTTACGCAGTCCGCGCGTGTCTATGTCGAAGCTGTTGGCGGTGCGCATGGTCACCGTCGCGCCCATGCTGGTGAGCGTTTCAAGCTCCGTGAAGACGTCGGATATGTTCGGTATGTTATCTATGTGGCACACGCCGTCGGAAAGAATCGCCGCCGGAATGACCGCTATGGCGGCGTTTTTCGCGCCGCTGATATTGACTTCACCTTTCAGGCGCCTGCCGCCTCTGACGATGATGCTGTCCAAGTGAAATATCCCTCCGTGTCCGGAATCGGTATTTTCGCATTTTACACTCCGTATAGTATAACACAATTAACACAAAAATAAAAGAGTTATTTTAGATTTTTTTGTCAAATTCGCGGCCGGTACTCAGTACCGGCCGCGAATCGGCTTTGTTATGCGTGTTATTCGACGGTAACAGTCGAGCGTCCGCTGAAGCCCCAGGCGTTCTCGGAGTCGCAGGCGTAGGCGCTGTTGACGGCGAAGGTTCCGGGCGTTACGGCGCGGACGTAGAAGACCGCGCGGGCGCTGCCGCCTTCGGACCATGCGCAGATCGTGACGCGCTGGCCGTCCTGATCGCAGAGCCAGGCGTGGCTGCTCTCGTTGTAATCGTACTCGGAGAAGCGGAAGCCGGACGGGACGTAGTCCATGATGTTGACGCTCTGCTTGTTCTTCACGCCGGAAACGTCGATCGTCACGCGCACCTTGTCGCCGACGGAGATCTTCCCGCCGCGCACAGGCTCTACGCGCTTGCTGACCGTGTAGGTCGCGCCGGAAACGTCGAGCTCGTCGGCGCCGCCGGTGTAGTAAGCGGTCACGTCGACGCTGCCTTCGGTCACCTTGAAGTTCGCGGCGGCGAGCTGTTCGGCGGTCATTCTGACCGTCTTCGTCGCGGTGCCTTCAAGCGTTACGGAGCCGCCTGCGTATTCGAAGGACGCGCTACCGTATGCGCCGCGGAGCATATTCTCCGCGTATATCACCTGCTGCAGTCCGTAGAAGTCGGTCGGCTTCTCTATGTCGCAGATATGCTTCATGAGGCGCTTGGCGAGGCTTCTGTCGGTGCGGGAAACGATCGTCAGCGCCATCGCGGTGAGGCGGTCGTTTATATCGCCGTCGTCGCCCGCCTTGATGAAGGCGCTGCCGCTTACGCTCTCGGAAACGAGCGGACGGAAGGTCGCGTTGAACTCCGCTTCCGCGCCCGCGTCGTCGCCCAGCGCGGCAAGCGCGCAGGCGTAAATCATACGCGAGTAGAGGTCGGACGCGTCGGCTTCCGCGAGCTTGGCGCGGACTTCAAGCAGTACCGGATCGCCGAGCGCGGCGAGGATGAGGTACTTCTCGGTTTCGTTCAGCGATTGCGCGTAGCTTCTGACGCGCGCGGCGTTGAAGGCGTCCGGATCCGCCCAGACCGCGAACGCGGTCACGAAGGGATCCTCTTCGGCGTAGGGGTATATCGCCACGCCGCCCTTGTCGCCCTGCAGGTCGCCCGCCGCGATATCGGAAACGGCGTAGAACGCTTTCTCCTCATCCGGCGCGAAGGACGCGAGCATCCTGCCCGCGACCGCCGCCGCGAGGTGCTGATCGGCTCTGCCGCCGACGGAGTAATAAAGCTTGTAAAGCGCAGAAGCGATATACTTTGCGTTACCATTGCTGAAAACGAGCGTCACGGGCGAGCGCAGCGCGTTGACGTCGACTCCGCCCGCGAGGTCGAACTCCTTGAAGAGCGGGAGCTCGTCGGCGTTCGCTATGACTCTGAAGGTCTCCGCGATCGCGTCGCTTTCGGAGCCGTTCTTGCCGCTGACTGTGACGGTGTAAACGCCCTCGGGCTGCTGCCCGAAGTTGAAGTAGGTGAAGGCGTTGCCCTTAGCGGACTGCGTGAGCGTCTGCTCGGAACCGTCCGGTTTCGCGAGCTTCGCGGTAAACTCGGTCTCGCCGCCGGAAACGCCCCTGCCGTAGGCGTGGACGCCGAAGGAGACGTCGTCGCCCGTCTGATAGGTCTTCGCCACGACCGCGTCGGTCACGAAGGGGAGCGACGCGCTGACGTTTATCTTCGCGCTGCCGCCGTAGAGATCGTCGGATATCGCGTTGACGGTGACGCGCCAGTCGGTGACGTTATCGGGAAGCTTTATCGTGACTTCGGCCTTGCCGCTGCCGCCGACGCTGACGGTCTCGAACGCCGCGGTGTCGACGAAGTTCTGTCTGGCGCTGCCCTCGTCGCCTCCGCCGCCGCCTTCACCGCCGCCGCTGTAGTCGCCGTTGAAGGAGTGCTGCGTGTACGAAACGAAGGTGTCGCGGACGCCGCTGCCGACCCATCTGCCGTAGACGGAGCCGAGCAGATCGGCGTACTGCGGAGCGACGGCGAACTGCGCTTCGTCGACGACGCTGACGTTGACGGTGCCGGAATGGCCGGAGCCGTTCGCGTCCTTGACGGAGACGGTTATCTTCATCTCGTCGCCGGGTCTGTATTCTTCCTTGTCGGCGGTTATCTCGACGTCGAGCTTCTTCTCCGCGTAGTCGTAGGGTACGACCGCGTCGTTCATCTTATATATGCGCCTGCCGTCGAAGAACGCTCCGACGAGATAGACGTCGGGGGCGTATTCCTCTTTGAAGGTCATATCTATCGGGAAGGAGGCGCAGGCGCGTTCCTCGCTGATCCCCTCGTTGACGATACCGAGCATAAGCGTGCCGCCTTCGGGACGCACGCCGTCGTCGTCCTGCAGGTCGAGCTTGAAGCTCTCGCCGGTCCTGCGGGCCTTCAGCGTTTTAGCGAAATCCCACCAGCCGATGCCGTCATAATTGTTATCGGCGTCGGTATCGACGAGGCCGAAGTGCTTGACGTTGGTATTGTTGCGGTAATACAGATAATCGTTATTGACTACGCAGGTGCTCTCGATAAGTCTGCCGTTTTCGTCGGCGCAGGAGGCGAGGACCTCGTAGTAACCGTATTCGAGCGGCTCGAGCGCGATATCGACGGACGCGATCCCGCCCTGAGACGCGACGGCGGAGTCGAAGACAATCTCCTCGTGTCTGGTGTAGTTATACACCTGCGTAGTGACGGTCTTTTTCGCCACGTAGTCGTAATAGGTATACTCCGTCGGCGGATCGTAGGTGTACTTCTTTACGCGGATGCTGACGGTGGTATCGTAAGCCGCGCCGCGGAGCGGATCGGCGTCGACGTAGTAGTTATCCAGCTCCCCGGCGGTCGGATTATCCTTGTACCTGTTGGTCTTCACGGCGACGTGCGCGACGCCGTCCTTCTTATCGGCCTCGACCGTGATTATCGCGGTTGAGGGCAGGTATCTGAAGTTCATTCCGTACTGATTGACCTTGTCAAGGGTGACGTTGTCCTTGACGGAGATATATCTGTACGCAGGCTGCCAGTTGGTGTAGTTGGCCTCCGCGGTCACGGGATAGTCGACGGTGATGCGGCCGTTGGAGTCGGTGGTGTAGTAATTGCCGTCAATGATGAACTCTTCGCCCGCGGCGGGGATGCCGCCGTAGTACTCCGCTGTCATTCCGAAGTGCACCGTCTCGCCGACCTTGTAGCAGTCCTTCAGCTCGTCGAAGGTCACGGTGAAGGCGGGCTTCGTGTAATCCTCGACCTGAACGTAGCCGCAGCAGACGGCGTCGTCTCCGATCAGCGCGGCGACACCGTAGTAGCCGTGTTCGAAGGCGCTGAGCGGAAGCTTCGCGGTGAAGACTCCCTCATCGTTCACAGCCGCTTCAACGGAAACGAGACGGTCCTCCGCGGGTATGTATTCTCGGTGGGTCTGCGCGTTGAAATCGTAGTCGTAACGGACCTCGCCGAGCGCGACGGTGAGCTTCTCCGGCAGCGCGGAGGAGTATCTGCCGCGCAGCACGCCGAAGACGTTTATCGTATCGGTGGGCAGGTATGATTCCCTGTCGGTGTAAATGTAAGAGTAGTATCTGTCGGATACCGGAAGCTCATCCTCCGGAGCGAGCAGCACCGAGCCGATGAAGGGCTGGCGGCCGCCGTTCTCGATCTTCACGACAGCGGCGCGGACGCCGCCTTTCAGAGGGATCGAAACGCTGCCGTCCGCGGAGGTCTTGACGGCGCTCTCGCCGTCAACCGTCACGGTCGCGCCGGAAACTGCGGAGGCGGTCTTCGCGTCGTTCACCCAAGCGAAGAGGCGCTTGTTTTCGCTGCGCATATAAACAACGGTGTCGTTGACCTGGATAAGCTTCTGGATAACGTACTGCTTGTTGTTCAGAGTCTTGGAAGCGGTCACGACGTAGTAGCCCTCCGGAAGCTCCTCCGGCAGGATAAGGTAGCAGGTGGAGTAATCGCCCTGCGAATACGGAACGAGGTTGAGCGTCGCCTTCACGGCGGTCTCCATGCCGCTCGTATCGACCGCGTCGTAGCCGCGGTAGCTCGCGTAACGGAAATCGCGGCGGTAAACGTCCTTCGTTTCCATGGCGCGGATAAGCTCCGCGTAGGCGTCCGCGGACGCTACCCTGTGAACCGTCACGTCGAAGGAAACGAAGTCGTAGCCTATGCTTCTGCCGGTGTTCGAGTAGGTATCCGCGCGAAGCTCGATAACGGGAACGTCGGTGGTCAGGAAGGTCTCCTCGAAGCTGCCGCCGAGGGAAATAAGGTGCTCGGCGTTGACGTCCTCGTTCGTGCTGAAGGTCGCGGAAGCGGCCTCGGCCATCTCCTCGCCGGAGGCGGTCTTCAGCCCCGCCTTGACGGTGACGACGTAGGTCGTCAGTTCTTCCCAGCGTTTCTCGGGGATGATGACGACGCGGTTGCCGACCTTCTCCATCCTGTACGCGCCCGCGGGCTCGACGGTGATGAAGTTCTCCCAGTCGGTGAAGTCGTCGCGCGTGAAGGTTATCTCAACGCCTGAGTTCGGCTCGGCGACGCCGCCGTTCTTCGGGAAGAAGGAGCGCACGCCGAACTCCGAGCGCGTCTGGAAGGCGTAGGAGCGGTCGTTACCCTTGCCGTCGTCGATCATGAAAGTGAGCATCGAATCCGGCTTGAGCGGCTCATCGAAGGTCAGCAGGTAGTTGCCCTGCTCCGTCTTCTGCAGCTCGAACGGCGTTTCAACTCCGGCGGAAAGCTGCGAGCGCAGGTCGTCGGCGTCCGCGAAGCGCTCGCCGGCGATCAGAAACTGCGACTCGGTGAAGACGCCGTTGACGTCCGCGGCCGTCGGAGTTATCTCCGCAGTTATCGGAACGGGATCCGACACCGCGGGCTTGAGCGCGAAAAGCAGCACCGCGCCGACCGCCGCC
Organism: Clostridia bacterium; assembly: GCA_017620395.1. Classification (NCBI taxonomy): domain Bacteria; kingdom Bacillati; phylum Bacillota; class Clostridia; species Clostridia bacterium. Next base: position 14,615 of record JAFZQJ010000018.1, read on the forward strand.
GCGACGAGAACTGCGGCGACGGATACGCTTATCGCCTTGTGCGCTGATATCCATTTGCCAATCGAAGAAAAGATTTTCATACCTTTCCCCTCCTTTTACGATTGCATTATATCACGCCTTATATAAAAAAGCGATTACAAAATAGTTACAGTTTTGTAACTTTTTTGTAACTTTTATGCATATATTTCCATTATTCTCTTGACAACGGGCGAATAGTGAGATAAAATATAAAAAATCGCGTATAATTATGAGGTTTTATTATGGAAAAACTCTGGACGGGAAGGTTCAAAAAAACGCTCGACGAGGCGGCGAACGCCTTCAACGCGTCGATATCGGTCGACAGCCGGATGTACCGCGAGGACGTGACCGGCTCGATCGCGCACGCGAAGATGCTCGCGGCGTGCGGAATAATCACCGAAGCCGACCGCGACTCCATCGTCGCGGGGCTTGAAGGCATACTCGCGGATATGGAAAGCGGCGCGCTCGCGCCCTCGCCGGAGGCGGAGGACATACACTCCTTCGTGGAGGCGGAGCTGACCAAGCGCATCGGCGACGCGGGCAAGCGCCTGCACACCGCGCGCAGCAGGAACGACCAGGTCGCGCTCGACCTTCGGCTTTATCTGCGCGGGCGCATAGACGATATTTCCGAAGCGGCGAAGGAGCTTATCTCCGCGCTGCTCGACGTCGCGGAGGCGAACACGGACTCCGTTATGCCCGGCTACACGCACCTGCAGCGCGGACAGCCGATCGTCTTCGGCCACCAGCTCTGCGCCTACGCGCAGATGCTTCTGCGCGACCTCGACAGGCTCGCCGACTGCCGCAGGCGCATGAACGTTTCCCCGCTCGGCTCCTGCGCGCTCGCGGGCACGACCTATCCGATCGACCGCGCGATGACGGCGGAGCTGCTCGGCTTCGACGCGCCCTGCGCGAACAGCATAGACGGCGTTTCCGACCGCGACTTCGCGGCCGAGCTCGCCGCGGACTGCGCGATCATCGCGGCGCACCTCTCGCGGCTCGCGGAGGAGACGATCCTCTGGTGCTCCCGCGAGTTCGGCTTCGTCGAGCTGGACGACGCCTACTCCACCGGCTCCTCGATAATGCCGCAGAAAAAGAACCCCGACGTCGCCGAGCTCGTGCGCGGCAAGACGGGGCGCGTCTACGGCGATCTGACGACGCTGCTGACGCTGCTCAAGGGGCTTCCCCTCGCATACAACAAGGATATGCAGGAGGATAAAGAGGCGATCTTCGACAGCGTGGACACGGTTTGCGACTGCCTGCGGCTCTACGCGCCGATGCTGCGCACGATGAAGGTCAACGCCGCGAATATGCGCAAGGCGGCGGCGGAGGGCTTCATCAACGCGACCGACTGCGCGGACTACCTGACGAAAAAGGGCGTGCCCTTCCGCGAAGCGTATAAGCTCACCGGCGGGCTCGTCGCCTACTGCATCGACGAGGACAAGACACTGGAAACGCTCACGCTTGAGGAATACAAGGGCTTCTCGCCCGTCTTCGAGGCGGACGTCTTCGACGCGATCGACCTCGACGTCTGCGTCGCGAAGCGCACCAGCTTCGGCGGCACCGCCCCCGACAGCGTAAAGGCGCAGATAAAGGCGATAAGGGAAGATATAGGGTAATAAATAAGCACGTCATTCCGAGGAGGCGTCAGCCGACGAGGAATCCCACAAGCTGAAACAGCAGTTGCGCATTAAACGTAAACAAGCCGGAGGCGGTTGCCTCCGGCTTGCGTTTTTTTTGCGGGCGATCAGATCGCCACTACTTCACCACGGCGGAGTCGACGGCGGTTTGGATGACGGTGTCGACGAGGCCCCATATCGTGATGTTGCTTCTGCCGTACTTCTGCAGGCACTCCTCGTTGCTCGCGCAGTTATACTGCTTCGCGTAGAAGGTCACGTAGTCGTTGAACTCCTCCTCGCTCAGCTCTATCCCCTCGCGGCGCGCGAGCGCGACGCAGACCATCTGCGTTTTCACCTCGCCCTGCGCGTATTCCTCCGTCTGCTGCAGGAAGGTCTCGTAGCTCATGCTCATATACTGCTGCACGAAGCCCTCGAGCGTTAAGCCGTAGGCGTCCGCGTACTTCTGATAGTTATCAGTTATCTCCTTTTTGAAGGAGTCAATCTCCTTCTGCGGATATTTAAGCACCTTCGCGCCGCCGAGCAGCTTTTCGCGGACGGCGGTCCACTTTTTGTTCGTTTCGTTATCCGCCCGCACGTCCGCGAGGAACGCCTCGGCGCTGTCGTAGTCGCCAAAGTTCGCGGCGACGTACTCGTCGGTTATCTCCGGGTAGGCGTACGCCTGGATGGAGTTGACCTTCACGTTGAAGACGACCGGAACGCCCGCGAGGTCGGGGTTGTTCGGGTACGGGTCGGGGAAGTTGAGGTCGAGCGAGACCGTCTGCCCTATCTCCACGCCGATGAGCCCGTCCTCGAAGCCGGGGATGAACTGCCCCGCGCCGATCTCGAGCCCGTCGTAGCCCTGCGCGGTGCCGCCTTCGAACGGAACGCCGTCGCGCAGGCCCTCGAAGTCAATGTTCACGAAGTCGCCCTTCTGCACGGGGCGGTCGGTCACGGGCGCTTTTTCAAGCGCGTTGTTGTTGAGCAGGAACTCGTGTACCGTTTCGATGACCTCTTCGTCCGTGACGGCGATCTCGGCGGCGGAAATTTCGATGCCCTTGAATTCGCCCGGCTCGACGTATTCGTTCAGGTCGTAGTCGTAAAAGTCGTATTTGCCGAGCGGTTCGCCCGAGCCGCCGGAGGCGGTTTCGCCTTCGCCGCGGCAGGCGGAAAAGCCGCACAGTGCGAGCGCGGCGAGCAGTATCGCAAGCGTTTTTTTCATAATAATATCTCCTTTACAGCGCGTTATAGAGCTTCCCGCCCTTCGCTTTCAGCAGAAGCATCGCGGCGCAGGCCGCGAGCGCGGAAATCCCCGCCGAAGCGAGCATAAAGGCGTTTGCGCCAAGTTCGAATTTGAAGATGATAAGATAGAACAGCACTCCGAAAAGCGCGCTGAATATGAAACCGAGCCCTATCGTGAGACCGACCGACGCGCTCTGCTTGACGACGGCGTTTTCGTTCGTCCATTCGAGCTTCGGGTGGCGCAGGTTGATAAGTAGTCCCGCGGCGGATATGAAGAGCGTATAGCACGCGGCGGCAATGAAGACGACCGCCCAATCGAGCGGCGAAATCACGCCGACAGCAGCGACGACCGCGGACGCCGCGAGCACCGGCGCGCCGCAGACGAGCAAGTTGAGCGCGATCTTCGCGGCGAAGACGTCGCGAGGACGCAGCGGCATCGCCTTCAGCTGCGGGAGGCGGCGCCCTTCGATCGAGATCGAGGACGCTGTCGTGCTGCTCATGGATATGCAGAAGAAGACCGCCATCATCACGACGGGCGCCGCTTCAAGAGGTCCGTACAGCGCGGCACCCTGAAGCTTTACCGCCGCGTAGACCGCGCCGACGATCAGCATCATGGGCGCGAACGCGGTGTTCATAAAATACGCGAAGGACGAGAAATAGCCGGCCGCCTCCTTGCGGAACAGCGCGGCGAAAACCGACCGCGCACGCGCGCTGCGGGCGGCGCCGCCCTTAACGGAGGCGGAGGCGTTCACGCTGCTCACGCTGCGGTTGAAGCGCAGCGACGCGACGAAGGCGACGAGCGCGATGAACGCCGCGGAGACCGCCGCGAAAAGCAGCAGCGGGCCCCATTTCAGCGCCGCGCCGTCAAGGCACCACCGCAGAGGCGGGAAAAACCTTCCCGCGGCGCGCACCGCCCCGTCCGGGTCAAGCAGCAGGCGCGTCATAATGCCGTCCGACTCCGACATGAACCAGAGATAGACGCCGACGAAGAGCGCGACGCCTATGACGTTGCGGATCATCCTGCTCTTTCCGCCGAAGGAGAAGCGGCTGAACGCCGCCGAGATCAGCAGTCCGAGCCCGACGGGTATCATCGGGACGAATATGAACATAACGAGCGCCGCGGCGATGAAGAGCAGCGGAGGCGCGGCGAAATACGCGTAAACGGCGAACGCCGGAACGAGCACTATCGCCGAATAAATATAATTCTCCGCGAGGAAGGCGCACAGCTTGCCCGCGTAGATCTGAAAGCCGGTGAACGGCATCGACATCAGCACCTCGAGGTTCGTGGCGCGGAACATACGCGCCGAGCCGGTCGACGCGGCGGTTATCAGCGTCAGCAGCGCGTCGGCGCAGATGAACACGAGCAGCACGGAGACGTAACCGGCGTTCATCGCCTGCGCCGCCTTCGCGATCGTGAAGGCGTAAAACGCCGATGCGCCGAGCATCAGCAGCACGATGAGCGCGCCGATGATCAGATTCGCCGCGCTCCCTTTATTCTTGCTCCTGCGTTCGACGAGGCGGCGCGGGTTCAGACTCTCCGACGCCTCGGCGCGAAACAAAGTCCAGACGTTTCTCATTCCGTCAGCTCCAAAAATACTTCTTCAAGGGAGTTGTCGCCCTTGATATCGGCGGTCGCGCCGCAGGCGATGAGCTCTCCGTTTTTGATTATCGCCATCTTGTTGCATATCTTCTCCGCGACGTCGAGGACGTGGGTGGAGAAGAAGACCGCGCCGCCGCCGGCGCACAGCTCCGCTATGAGCTCCTTGACGCTGAACGCCGCCTTCGGATCGAGCCCGACGAAGGGCTCGTCCATAATAAGCAGCTTCGGCGAGTGGATCAGCGCGGAGATTATCACGAGCTTCTGCTTCATTCCGTGCGAATAGGACGAAATGACGCTGCCGAGATCGTCGTAAAGCTCGAGCATACGCGCGTATTTCTCCGTCCGCTCGGCGCGGTCGGCGGCGGAAACGCCGTATACGTCCGCGACGAAATCAAGGTATTTTATACCCTTCATGTTGGTATAAAGCTCGGGGTTGTCGGGGATGTAGGCGAACTTGCGCTTGCATTCGACGGGACGCTCCTTCAGCGAAACGCCGTCGATATATATCTCGCCTTCGTCGAAGTCGTGGACGCCGGCGACCGCCTTTAGCGTGGTCGTTTTGCCCGCGCCGTTGTGGCCGATGAAGCCGAAAACGTCGCCCTTTTCGATATGCAGCGACAGATCCCGCACGGCGTAGACGCCTTTTTCGTAGGATTTGGAAAAGTGTTCGATCCTGAGCATACTGCCTCCTATGAGAAGGAGTGATCCGAGGATCACTCCGTTTTCTATCTCTTGTTTGTAAGGATTACTCCATTATTTCGTCTTCGTTCTCGAGGTTGTGGTAGACGTTGATGACGTCGTCGTCGTCATCCAGCATCTCGAGCAGGCGGCGCATAAGCTTCTGCTCCTCCTCGCCGTTGACGGTGACGTAGTTGGACGGCACCATCTCGCTCTCGGCGGAAAGCACGTTGTAGCCCGCGGCTTCAAGCCCCTCGCGGACGGCGGTCACGTCGTTCGGCGCGGTGGAGATGACGTAGGCCTCGTCCTCCTCGGCGAAGTCCTCGGCGCCGAGCTCGAGCGCGTCGTCGAGCGTCTGCTCGCCCTTCGCCTTGTCGGTGACGATGACGCCCTTGGAGGTGAACATCCAGCCGACGCAGCCGGTCTGCCCCATGTTGCCGCCGTTCTTGTCGAAGCAGTGGCGCACCTCGGACGCGGTGCGGTTTTTGTTATCGGTCAGCGTTTCGACAATGATCGCGACGCCGCAGGGGCCGTAGCCCTCGTAGGTCAGCTTCTCGTAGTCGGTCTTGTCGTCGCCGCCGGCCGCCTTCTTGATCATGCGGTCGATGTTGTCGTTCGGGACGTTGTTCGACTTCGCCTTCGCGATCAGGTCGCGCAGCTTGGAGTTCGACGCGGGATCGCCGCCGCCTTCTTTGACCGCGACGGATATCTCTCTGCCTATCTGGGTGAATATCTTGGCGCGGGCGGCGTCGCCCTTCGCCTTCTTGTGCATTATGTTCTTCCACTTGGAATGTCCGGACATATGAATCTCCCTTTCCGCAATAAAATGCTTCCGTATGATTATACACCATACGGAAGCATTATGCAATATTTTTTTGCTATATTATATCAAAGGGGCTCCTTGTTGACGTCGTCGAAGCCCTGACCGAGCACCTCGGTCGCGTGCAGGATTATGACGAAGGCGCCTTCGTCGCATTCCTTGACAATCCTGCGGCATTCCTGCACCTGCTGGCGGCGCAGAGCGCACATGATGACGTTCATCGCGTTGTTGGTGTAACCGCCCGAGCCGCGAAGCACCGTGACGCCTCTGTGAAGGCCGTTCATCAGCGCGGACTTGATGCCGTCGGTGTTGTTGCTGACGATCAGCGCGACGCGCGCGACGGAGTTGCCGTCGAGCACCGTGTCGATGACCGTGCTGGTCAGATATACGACTATAAGCGAGAATATCGCGGAGTTCTCCGCGGCGGTGACGCCGTTGAGACGGAAGACGACGTAGCCGGCGGCGATTATCACGAGGTCGACGATGAACATCATCCTGCCGAAGGAAACGCCCGGGAACTTCAGGCGCATCAACTTCGCCGCGATCTCGGAGCCGCCCGTCGTCGCGCCGCGCAGGAAGATTATCGCGAGGCCTATGCCGCTCGTGACTCCGGCACAGAGCGCCGCGATAAGCCCGATAGCCGGCTCGTTATTCGTCGGGAAGTATTTGAGGCTCGGGAAGACTTTCGCGATCAGCTCGGTGAATACCGAAACGAGCGTCATCGCGATAAACGTCTTTGACACGAACTTGAAGCCGAAGCATGCGAACGCCGCGATGAAAAGCGGCACGTTCAGCACGAAGTACATGATACCTGCGTCCCACCCGACGGTGTTCTGCAGTATCGACGCGATACCGGAAACGCCGCCCGGAACGATCCTGTGCGGCAGGATAAACACGTTCATGGAGAGCGAATACACGATGGCTCCGACAACAAAATACGCGATATCGACTATCCCGGTCTTTTTGTTGAGTATCTTATCGAGTTTGTTCATTTCGACCTTCCTTTTCGGAATGAAATAATAATCTATTCTATAACAGTTTTTCCTTTATCGCGGAAAACAATTCGTTCACGCGCGCGCCGTCGCCGGCAAGGTAGAGCCAGCCGAAGAGCGCTTCGACTCCGGTGGCGCGGCGGTAGTCGGCGACGTCCGCCTTCTTCGGCGGAGTCGACGCGGTGTTGTTGCGGCCGCGCCTGTAGACGGCGGCTTCCTCCTCCGTAAGCATCGGGAGCAGAAGCTCCGCGGCCTCGCTCTGTGCGCGGCAGTTTACCTCCGCCACAGACAGATTATGCAGGTTGCGGCGGTCGGGGTGCGTTTCCGCGAGGAACTCCCTGACGAGCAGCGAGTAGACCGCGTCACCGACGAAGGCAAGCGCCTGCGTCGGCACAGAGGCGAGCTTTTCGCGCGAAAGCGGCGCGTCACTTGATATAATCAAACTCATATTCTCCTATGCGGACGGTGTCGTCCTCTTTTATGCCTGCTCTCTCGAGCATATCTATCGCGCCGCTGTCGACCAGCAGCTTCTGGAAGTACTGCAGCGACTCGTAGTCGCCGAAGTTGGTGTTGCCTATCGCCTTCTCGAGTCCGCCGCCGGTCAGCTCGTAGACTCCGCCGACGACCTTGACCTCGATGGGCTTCATCGGGACGAACTCCTCCTCCGGCTCGATCTCCGGCTCGTAGACCTTTATCGGCGGCAGCTCGTCGAGCTTGCGCACTATCGCGGCGAGAAGCTCCTTGACTCCCTCGCCCGTCGCGGCGCTGATCGGATAAATCTCGTAGCCGTTCTTATCCGCGTACTCGCGGAGCAGCTCGAGCTGCTCGGGGATGGCGGCGTCGATCTTGTTGGCGGCGATGATCTGCGGACGCTTCGCGAGCTCCGCGTCGTAGACCTCGAGTTCGGCGTTTATCTTCTCGAAATCCTCAATCGCGCTCCTGTCCTCCGTTTCGGCGGCGTCGATAAGGTGAACAATGAGGCGGCACCTGTCGATATGCCGCAGGAAGCGGTGGCCGAGTCCGGCGCCCTCGCCCGCGCCCTCGATGAGGCCGGGGATGTCAGCCATGACGAAGGAGCGGTAGTCGCCGATATCTACGATGCCGAGGTTGGGGTTTATCGTGGTGAAATGGTAGTTGGCGATCTTCGGGCGGGCGTTGCTGACGCGGGAAAGCAGCGTCGATTTCCCGACGTTCGGGAAGCCGACGAGCCCGACGTCCGCGAGCAGCTTCAACTCGAGCTCGAGCTCGCGCGTTCTGCCCTCCTCGCCCGTTTTCGCGAAGCGGGGCGTCTGGCGCGTGGAGGTCGCGTAGTGCTGGTTGCCGGCGCCGCCCTTGCCGCCCTTCGCGGCGACGAAGCGGTCGCAGGCGGACATATCCGCGAGCAGTCTGCCGGTCTCCGCGTCGCGGATGAGCGTGCCGCGCGGAACGCGTATCTCGAGATCCGCGCCGCTCTTGCCGGTGCAGCGCGCCGAAGCGCCGTTCGCGCCGTTCTCGGCGGCGTACTTGCGCTTGTAGCGGAAGTCGGACAGCGTGGCGAGGTTGTCGTCGACGACGAAGACCACGTCTCCGCCCTTGCCGCCGTCGCCGCCGTCCGGACCGCCGGACGCGATATACTTCTCGCGGTGGAAGGAAACGGCGCCGTCGCCGCCCTTGCCGGACGATATCCGGATTTTTGAATAGTCGGTAAACATATCTCTTCTCCGCAGGTGGGTCAGATAACGCGTACTCCGCCCTGTTTCCTCACCGAAAGCACCTTGCAGCTTCCGGCGCCGAAAATGCTCTCCATGCCGCTTTTGTACTCGCTGAGCAGGTCGAGCGGCACGAAGGCCTGCATCGTGCCGGCGAAGCCGCCGCCGTGCACGCGGCAGCCGCCTCTGCCGCCGAGCAGCTCGTCCGCGAGCGCGAGCGCGATGGCTATGCCCTGCTCGCGCGGACGGCTGCCGCAGAAGACGTTCTGATTGAGCATATAAGACGATCTGCCGGATTCGTTCAGCAGGCGCAGGAACGAATCGAAGTCGCCGCTTTCGAGCGCGGCGCGCTGAGCGTCCACGCGGCGGTTCTCGTTGAAGAAGTGCAGCGCGCGGAGCACGGCTCTGTCGCCGGATTTTTCGCGCAGCTCGGGTATGGCGGCGAGGAACTCCGCCTCGTCGACGTCACGCAGGACGGCCTTGCCGAAGTATTCGGCGACCGACTTCATCTCCGCCGGGATGGCGGCGTATTCGTCCGTCAGGTTGGCGTGGCTGCCGCCGGTGTCGACGACGCAGAGCGCGTGGCCGCAGTGCGCGAAGTCAAAGTCTATCTTCATGACCTCCGGCTCGGCGGGAACGGCGAAGTCGATGCCGATGAAACCGCCGACCGAGCAGGCGGTCTGATCCATAAGTCCGCAGGGCTTGCCGAAGTAGACGTTCTCGGCGTACTGCGACGCGACGGCGATGTAGACGGGATCGAGCGCGCCGCCGTTGAAGAGGCCGCTGATTATCGTGCCGATAAGCACCTCGAACGCCGCGGAGCTGGAAAGTCCGGAGCCGCGTATGACGTCGGAGGTCGTGTAGGCGTCGAAGCCGCCGACGGCGTATCCGTCCGCGCTCAAACGGGCGAGCATTCCCGCGATGAGCGAACGCGAGCAGGAAACGCCCTTCTTGAACTCGGCGAGCTTGTCTATCTCTATAACGTCAGTGCTGTCGAAGCCCTTTGACTTGACGGTGACTCTGTCAGTGCCGTTGGCAGCGACGACCGCGATGACGTCGAGGTCGACGGCGGCGGCGATGACCTTGCCGTGGTTGTGGTCGGTGTGGTTGCCGCTTATCTCGCTTCTGCCGGGCGCGGAGAATACGCATACCTCGCGCTCGCCGTAGAGCTTTCCGAACTCGCCGAGCGCTTCGGCGTAGCGTTCGCGCTGGTAATCGAGCGCCGCCGCGCCGTAAAAGCCGGATAGCAGCGCGTCGTATTCTCCCGCGAGCACCGCGAGGCGTAATCTTTCGTTGGTCATAGGTATCACCCTGTCGTTTTACATAGTTTGCGGCTGCCTTGAAACGGGCAGCCGCCGAAATTATGGTTTTTTCTCCCGATTATTCCTCGGGGCGATTGCGCTTGTTGACTATGTCCATTACCGCCTGGAAGTCGGTGAAGGAGATGTCGTCGTTGTCCTCAGCCTTCGGCTTCGGGGCGCGTGGCGCGGGAGCCGGAGCCGGCGCCGGAGCGGGCGCGGCAGGCTGAGCGGCGCTCTTGCCGCCCATCGAGAAAACGAAAGGAGAGGTCAGATCCTCGAACGGATCGACGTAGGACGAAGAGGAGGAAACGGACGCTCCGCCGCTGAAGCCGGTGGCTATGACGGTCACGCGCATTTCGTCTTCCATATTCTCGTCGACGGTATAGCCCCAGATGATGTTCGCGGAAGGGTGAGCCGCTTCCTTGATCATATTCGCGGCGGTCTCGACGTCGTCAAGCGAAATATCGGGCGAGGCGGCGAAGTTGAGGATGACGCCTCTCGCTCCGTTGATCGAGGTCTCGAGCAGCGGAGAGGAGATCGCGGCCTTCGCGGCCTCGACGGCCTTCTCCGGACCGGTGGCGTGGCCGACGCCCATATGCGCCAGGCCTGCGTCCTTCATGACCGCGCAGACGTCCGCGAAGTCGAGGTTTATCAGCGCGTCGGGCAGCTTGATGAGGTCCGAAACGCTCTGTATGCCCTGACGGAGAATGTCGTCCGCCATATCGAACGCGTTGAGAAGGGTTATCTTCTGATCGCTGACGAGCTTGAGCCTGTCGTTGGGAACGACGACGAGGGAATCGACGTGCTCCATGAGCGCGTTGATGCCCATCTCTGCCTGACTCATCTTATACGAGCCTTCAAAGCCGAAGGGCTTGGTCACGATCGCGACGGTGAGTACGCCCATTTCCTTGGCGACCTCCGCGATGACCGGAGACGCGCCCGTGCCGGTGCCGCCGCCCATTCCGGCGGTGATGAACACCATCTGCGCTCCGCGCAGGGCGTTGGCGATCTCCTCGCGGCTTTCCTCGGCGGAACGCTGTCCCTTTTCGGCGTCGGCGCCCGCGCCTCTGCCCATCGTCGTCTTCGCGCCTATCTGGATCTTGGTGGGCGCCTTCGACTTGAGGAGCGCCTGCGCGTCCGTATTCACGGCAACGTATTCAACGCTCTCCACGCCGGATTTGATCATACGGTTGACGGCGTTGCCGCCGCCTCCGCCGACACCCACGCACTTTATGCATACTATCTGTTCATCGTCGTTGATAAGTTCCATCGCCATTACCGAGAACCTCCCGTTTATTATAGTTTATTATTCGCTTCCTTCGCTCTCGCCTTCAGACGAGCCCTCGCTTTCTTCGGGAGCGCTTTCCTCCGACGAGGAAGGCGATCCTCTGCCCGCGTAGAGCTTGTCCCCCGACGTGACGTCGACGGTCCACTCGCCCACCGAGGGGAGAGAACCGTTGATCCACGTCTTGACCATCCGCACCTTGTAATCGAGGTCGGAATCGCCGCCGAGCTTGGCGGTAACTCTGCCCTCGAGCTTCATATTTACGCTTATCGGACTGGTGAAGACGATACTATCGATGTTTATTATATCATTTTCTTTCAGTATCGTCAATAAGTCAAGCAATATTTTTTCCGAAATCTCGGAATCCGCCTTCGCGGTCTCCCCTTCGTCCGTAATATCGAGCGTAATTCCGCTCAAAACCGGCGTCGTTTCCGGCTCGACGGAGGTTATCTCCATAACGCGCAGATCCTCCGAAAGCAGCGCCCAGCGGTGCTCCCCTATAAGGTAGCGGCAGGACGGCTCCGTTTCCGTTACCTTCAGGGTGACTGTCGACGGAAGCTCGCGAATGACCTGCACGTCGGATACGTAAGGCAGCGCCTTGAGTATCTTCTCTTTGATGCCGGATTTGCTCATCCGCAGCAGGTTGTCGCCCTTCTCGATACCGGACGCCTTCACTATCTGCTCTTCGGTGTAGCGGCTGTTGCCGCCCACCTTTATCCGCGACGTGTTGAAAAAGACTGTCAGCGACAGGATAAGACAAACGACGCAGACCAAAAGCAGCAGTACGAGATATACCGCCGTCTTGCGTCTGCGCCTGTATTTCTTTTTGCGTCTGGCGTTATACTCCCGAAGCTTCTCGGAAGCGGCCGCCTGCGTGCGCTGTTTCATTTTTCACGTTCCCGTATATTTTTGCGCCTGCGGCGGCGAACGCCGCTTCGACGCTTTCGTATCCTCTGTCTATATGCTCAGTTCCCGATATGACGCTCACGCCCTTCGCGCCGAGCGCGGCTGCGACCAGCGCCGCTCCGCCGCGCAGATCCGTGCAGGCGGCCTCCGCGCCGGTGAGGAACGGCTTTCCGCGGATGACCGCGAGCGAACCGTCGTATTTCACGTCCGCGCCGAGCTTCGCCAGCTCGCGCAGGTAGCGGAAGCGGCCGCCGAAGACGGTCTCGTTTATCACGCTGACGCCGTCCGCGAAGGCGAGCGCCGCCGCGAGAAGCGGCTGGGCGTCCGTCGGGAAGCCCGGGTAGGGCGCGGTGCGCGCGAAGCGCACGGCCTTCAGCCTATCCGGCGCCGTCACGGTAAGACCGCCGCCGGACTCGCGGAAGCGGCATCCCGCTTCCGAAAAGGCGGATATCACCGCCGTCATATGCTCCGGCTCCGCGCCGCGAAGCGTAAGCTCCGAGCCCGTCGCGGCCGCCGCGGCGATGTACGTGGCCGCGGCTATCCGGTCGGGTATACAGGTATGCTCGCAGTCGCCGAGGGCTTCGACGCCGTCGATCACGACGACTTCGCCGCCGGCTCCGCTTATCCTGCCGCCCTTCGCGTTTATGAAATCCGCGAGCTCGGTTATCTCCGGCTCCCTCGCCGCTCCGACCAGCACAGTCCTGCCCTTCGCGGTCGAAGCCGCTATGACGGCGTTCTCGGTCGCGCCGACGCTGGGATAAGGAAGCACGATCTCGGCTCCCTTCAGCCGCCCCGCGCATTCGCAGATCACAAGCCCGCGGCTTTCGGATATATCCGCGCCGAGCAGGCGCATCGCTTTGAGATGAAGGTCTATCGGGCGCGGACCGAGCTCGCATCCGCCGGGAGCGGAAACGACCGCCCTGCCGCAGCGCGCGAGCACCGCGCCGAGGAATATCACCGACGACCGCATCCGGCGCATCAGCTCCGGCGGGATGTCGCATCGCGGGACGCGGGCGGCGTCCACGGTCACGGTTTCGCCGTCGCGTTCGGCTTCGCAGCCAAGCATGCGCAGTATTTCAACGGAGCTGCCGGTATCGGCCAGGCGCGGACAGTTATGTATCACGCTCCTGCCGCCGAGTACGGACGCGGCAAGCACCGGCAGCGCGCCGTTTTTCGCGCCCTGAACGCTTACCTCTCCGTGAAGCTTATTTCCGCCGTCAATAACAAGAGTTCCCATCCGCGACCTCCGAAAAAGCATTTACGTGCCATTCTATGCCTTTCCGGAAGCGGGAGTGAAGCGCCGTTATTTGCCGGCTCTCTCCAGTTCGGAGATTATGCAGTCGAAAACCCGCTCGCCGTAGTCGTAAACGGCGGCTTTTTTCAGGTTTTCGGTCATTTCGTTTCTTTTCGCGTTATCGAAGATGACGGTCTCGAGTCCGTCCTCGAGCGCCTTGCAGTTGTAGTCCTTGTCGTCGACGAGGATCGCCGCGCCGGCGTCCGCGAGGTGCTTGGCGTTGTGGAACTGGTGGTTATCCGTAACGTTCGGCGACGGAATGATTATCGCGGGCTTGCCGGCCGCGCTCATCTCCGCGAGGGAGCTCGCGCCGCAGCGGCAGACGACCGCGTCGCAGGCGGTCATATACTTCGGCATATCCTTTATGTACTCGAAGACGCGGATGCTCCCGCCCGTTTCGACGCCCGCGTCGTCGAGCGCCTTCATGAACTCTTCGTAGTAAAACTTGCCGATGCCGTGTACTATCTGTATTTTTTCTTCCTTGTGGTGTCTGATTATGTAGGCGAGCATCGCGTCGTTGATCGTGCGTGCGCCGAGGCTGCCGCCCGAGCAGAGCAGCAGCGGACGGTCGTCGAAGCCGAGCTCGCGGCGGCACTCCGCCTTGTCGAGCTTCAGCAGGTCCTCGTAGATAGGCACGCCCGTGACCACGCTGCGCGTTCCCTGCGGCAGCTGCGCGGCGGCCTCCGGGAAGGTCAGCATGACCGCGGAGGCGTACTTCGCGGCGAGCTTCGTCGTCATGCCGGCGACGGCGTTCTGCTCGTGGATGAGGCAGGGTATGCCGAGCTTGTGCGCGGCGAGCAGCGTCGGGCCGCTGACGTAGCCGCCCATGCCGACGACGATATCCGGCTTGAACTCCTTATATATCTTCTTGCACCTGCGGCGCGAGGTGAATATGCGGCGGAGCGTGCCGAAATTATAGGGCGAAAGACTGCGTCTGAAGCCCCTGATGTCTATAAATTCGATTTTGAAGCCCGCTTCGGGAACGAGCTTCGCCTCGATGTGGTTTTCCGTGCCGATGAAGAGTATTTCCGCGTCGGGCATGCGGCGCTTGATGTACTTCGCCGCAGCGATCGCGGGGTTGATGTGGCCGGAGGTGCCTCCGCCGGCGAAAACTATCCTCATTTTCATCTTCCTTCCGTTGTTGTCCTTCGCGCCAGGGCGCTCCCGCGCCGCGGGTTCGAAGCGCCCTCGGGCGAGCCGGAATAGCGCGATATGTTCAGCACGACGCCCATTTCAAGCAGCAGCAGGACGAGCGAGGTGCCGCCGTAGCTGAAGAACGGGAGCGAGATGCCCGTGCTTGGGATCGCGTTGCTGACGACGGCGATATTGAGCAGCGTCTGCGCGCCGACCTGCGTCATTACGCCGACGCAGATGAGGCAGCCGAACTTATCCTCCGCTTTCAGCGCGATGCGGAAGCCGCGCCAGACGAGCAGCGCGAACAGCAGGATTATCACCACCGCCCCGATGAAGCCGAGCTCCTCGCAGGCGATTGAGAAAATATAGTCGTTATGCGCCTCCGGCAGGTAGCCGTATTTCTGCTGGGAGTTGCCCAGTCCGAGCCCCATGAGTCCGCCTGAGCCGATTGCGTAGAGCGACTGGATTATCTGATAGCCCTCCCCCTGCGGATCCGACCACGGATCGAGCCACGCGTTGACGCGCTTGCCCATATAGCTCGTCATGCTCACGACAAGCACGACGAGCAGCAGGACTACGAGAAAACACAGCAGCAGGTGCTTCCAGTTCGCGCCGCCGACGAAGACCATTACCGCGCCGATAACGACGAGCAGCACCGCGCCCGAAAGATGCGGTTCGATCATGACGAGCAGCGAGAAAACGCCGGTTATCCCGAGCGGTATCAGTATCCCGTAGGTGAAGTTCGTCATCTTGTCGTAGTATTTGGTTATGACGTGCGCGAGCAGCAGGATCATGCCGATCTTCGCGATCTCGGACGGCTGAAAGCGGAGGCCGAGATAGATCCAGCGCCTCGCGCCGTTGACGGTGACTCCCATCGGGAAGACGAGTATGAGCAGCAGCAGCGAGACGCCCGCCGCCACCACCGAAAGCCTGCGGTAGAACCTGTAGTTGAACCGCGAGGCGACGAGCATCGCGCCGACGCCGAGCAGCGCGGCGATGAGCTGCCTTTTGATGTAGTACATGCTGTCGCCCTCGTCGGCGAGTCCCGCGGCGTAGCTCGCGGAGAACAGCATTACCAGACCGCTGATAAGCACAAGGATAACGAGCACGAGGAACGGCAGATCCAGCGGCGGAAGCTTTTCTTTATTCAGTTTTTCGGCTTTCGCGACCGCGGAAGTTCCCATACCTGCCCCTTAAAGCTTAACGAAGTACACCCACAGGAACGCGCCCGCGCAGAAAAGCAGGGTGATCCCCATGGCGGTGAAGACGATCCGTATCTCGGACCAGCCCTTTTTCTCAAAATGGTGGTGTATCGGCGCCATCAGGAAGACGCGGCGCTTCGTGCGCTTGTAGTGCAGCACCTGAATGACGTCGGAGAGTATCTCTATCATATAAACGACGCCGACGATAAGGAATACCAGCGGCATCTTCAGCGCAAAGCAGAGCGTGCCGACAAGTCCGCCGAGGAAGAGCGAGCCGGTGTCGCCCATAAACACCTTCGCCGGGTAGAAGTTCCAGACGAGGAAGCCCATCATGCCCGCGGCAAGCGCGGCGGCGAGTATCGAATAGCCCTCCAGCCTGAAGGCCGAGGCGGTCAGCAGAAGGAAAACTCCGACGATCCACGTAACGCCGGAGGCGAGTCCGTCGAGCCCGTCCGTTATGTTGACGGCGTTGACTATGCCGACCATCGCGATAACGGTCAGCGGATATATTGCCCATCCGATGTCAACGCTGAGCTTCGTGAACGGGATATCTATCTGCGAGGAGAGCAGGCCGCTGAGCGCCATCGAAACGGTGAACGCTATCGCGGCGGCGAACTGCAGGAAAAGCTTCTGTTTGACGGTCACGCCGAGGTTCTGCTTCTTCGATACCTTGATGAAATCGTCGATAAAGCCCACCAACCCGAAAAGCAGGGCGGTGAGTCCGCAGTAGATTATGCCGTATTTTTCACCGCCGTCCGCGGCCTTGCTGAGCGCGAACGGTACGGCGGCTCCGATGCCGAGGATGAACATGACGCCGCCCATCGTGGGAGTGCCCTGCTTCTTCTCGTGCCAGGTCGGGCCGTCCTCGCGGATCGACTGCCCGAAGCGCAGTCTGCGGAGCAGCGGTATAAGCACGAGTCCGCTCAGCGCGGTGACCGCGAAGCTCAGACACGCTGCGATAACGATATAATAATCACTCATCGCGATTCCTCTCTCTTCCGTTTATTTACGCCCTTCGGCGAACACTTCCTCTATTACCTCTTCAAGCCGCTGTGCGCGGGAAGCCTTGAAAAGCACGGCGTCGCCCTCGCGGAGCGTCTCCTTCAGCCCCTGCGTCAACGCGGGCTTGTCGGGGAATATCACGACGCTGCCGCGCCTGCCGGCGACGGAGTTGAAGCCACGTTCGTAATCCGCGGCGAACCTGCCGTATATCATCAGCAGATCCGCGACGGACGCCGCTTCCCTGCCGACGCGTTCGTGCGCGGCGGGCGAGTAGTCGCCCAGCTCGACCATATCCGAAAGCACGGCTATGCGCCTGCCGTTTCCCGTCTTCGACAGCAGCGAAAGCGCCGCCGACATTGAGTCCGGAGCCGCGTTGTAGCAGTCCTCTATGACGGTCACGCCGTCCTTTTCGTAGACGGTCTGGCGCATCGCGGCGGGGCGGAAATTGCCGATGCCGCGTATCGCGGAGAGCGGTTCCGCTCCCGCGACGGTCGCCGCTGTGAAGGCGCCGAGCGCGTTGTAAACGTTGTGTCTGCCGCTGACCGGCACGATCATATCGTATTCGCCGGAGGCGGTCTTTATCCTTACCTCACTGTGGTTGTCGCCCTCGCGGAGTATCCTGCCGCTGACGTCGGCGTCGCCGAGCAGCGAGTAGCGGATTATCTTTATGCCTTCGGGCTCCGTCACGGCGGAGAGCATATCGTCGTCGCCGTTCAGCACGAGCGTTCCGCCCGTCTTCATGCCCTCGACGATCTCCATCTTCGCGTTCAGTATCTCCTGCCTGCTGCCGAGCAGCCCGATATGCGAAATGCCGATGTTGGTGATGATCGCGGCGTCCGGCTTCGCGGCGCGGGTAAGGCGGCTTATCTCGCCGCGTGCGTTCATGCCCATCTCGATGACCGCCGCTTCGACGGTTTCATCAAGGCGGAGAAGGTTGAGCGGCATACCGATATGGTTATTCAGGTTGCCGTCCGTCTTTATCGCGTTCATGCTTTCGGAAAGGGCGCAGTAGGTCATATCCTTGGTGGAGGTCTTGCCGACGCTGCCCGTCAGCCCTATCAGGAACGGGCTGAACATATCCCTGTAAGCGCCCGCGAAGCGCAGCAGCGCCTTGGTGGTGTCGTCAACGCGCACGACCGGAACGGCGCACTCGCAGTCGTCGTGCGCCATAACGGCGGAAGCGCCGCGTTCGCACGCCTCCCTGATGAAGGCGTGGCCGTCGAGCCGCTGCCCCTTTATCGCGATATAGAGCGAGCCGGGAATGACCTTGCGCGAGTCTATCGCGACGGAAACGACTTCGCCGTTCCCCGCAGCGACGCCTCCGGCGAGCTTCGCGACCTGTTCAACCGTGAGTTTTATCATTGAGAAAGCCTCCTTTCGGGAGCCGCTTTAATTATTCTTCGATAGTATATCCGCGACGATCTCGCGTTCGTCGTAGTGTATCTTTTCCGTGCCGAGTATCTGGTAGGTCTCGTGCCCCTTGCCCGCGAGGATGACGACGTCGCCGGCCTTCGCTTCGGCGAGCGCGGCGGCGATGGCCTGCGTGCGGTCGGTGATGACCGTGTAGGGCGTTCCGGCGTCTTTGACTCCCTCGAGGATATCCGCGATTATCGCTTCCGGATCCTCGGTGCGCGGGTTGTCGGAGGTGATGAAAATGTAATCCGCGAGCGCGGCGGCGGTCTCGCCCATCAGCGGCCGCTTCGTTTTGTCGCGGTCGCCTCCGCAGCCGAAGAGGCATATTACCCTGCCCTCGGCGAAGTCGCGGACGGCGCGGAGGATGTTTTCTATGCCGTCCGGCGTGTGCGCGTAGTCAATGATAACGGTGTAGTCGGTATCCGTAGGCACGACCTCGAGCCTGCCCTTGACGCCGTGCGAAACGGCGAGCGCCTCCTTGACGGCGGCGAGCGGGATTCCGAGCGCGTAAGCGGCGGAGGCGGCGGCGAGCGTGTTATACACGTTGAACATTCCCGGCATACGGGTTATTATACGCGCAATGTCTCCGCGCGTGACGAGCTCGTAGGTCGCGCCCGTGCTCTTCAGCTCGACGTTCTTCGCCGTCAGGTCGGCGTCGTCCGAGCGCGCCGAGTAGGTCAGCGTCTCTCCGTGCGCGGCGGCGAGCATTTGCGCTCCCGCCGGATCGTCCGCGTTTACGACGGCGATGCGCGAAACGGAGAACAGTTTCGCCTTCGCGGCCGCGTATGCCTCCATCGTGATATGGTAATCGAGGTGGTCCTGCGTGAGGTTGGTGAAAACGCCGACCTCAAACACGCATCCATCCACTCTGCTCTGGTCGAGCGCGTGGGAGGATATCTCGCTGACGACGTATTCGGCGCCGGAGTCCGCCATCTGACGGAGCAGCGAATAAAACTCCTTCGCCTCCGGAGTGGTGTAGTTCGCGGAGACCTCCCTGCCGCCGATGACGTTGGAGATAGTGCCTATGAGTCCGACGCTGCGGCCGGTGTGTTCGAGTATGTTTTTGATGAGCACCGAAGTCGTGGTCTTTCCGTTCGTGCCGGTAACACCTATGAGTTTCAGCCGCTCCTGCGGTCTGCCGTAGAAATTCGAGCACGCCAGCGCGTAGGCCCTGCGGCAGCTGTCGACAAAGATATTCACGCTGCCGTCGCCGGGGTCGCGCTCGCCTATGACGGCGACCGCGCCCGCCTTCCTCGCGTCGGCGGCGAAGACGTGGGCGTCCACCCGCGTTCCGCTGACGCATACGAAGACGCTGCCGGGCGCGACCTTGCGCGAATCGGCGGTTATATCCGTTACCTCGGCGTCGATGTCGATCTCCGTTCTGTATTCGATTCCGTTAAGAAGTTCTCTGACAGTCATTTTCAAGTCTCCCGATGTAAGTAGTGGTTGGAGAAGCTACTGCACCTGATCGTAGTGCAGGAAGGTCACGCTGACGACGGTGCCCATCGGCACCTCCGTGCCCGGCGCGACGCTCTGGGTATTCACCGTCGTTCCGCTCTTCGCGACGTCGGTGCCCTTGACGCGTATATTCAGCCCCGCGTCGGTCAGCTCTCTGTTCGCCTCGCGCGAGGTCATGCCGGCGAGGTCCGGAACCTTGACCGTTTCGAGCTGCGCGCCCTCGGTGACGAGCACGACCTGCCCCTTCGCGGGTATGGTGTCGCCCTGGCGCGGCATCTGCTCGACGACGCGTTCGCCGTCGCCCAGCACCTTGCAGCTGAAGCCGGCGTCCGCGACCGTCTTTTTCGCCTCCGAAACGGTGAAGCCTATCGTGTCCGGAACGGTCTTGTCGAGCTTCGCAAGCTCCTTCTCGGTGTAAGAAGGCTCGATGCCGAGGTAAGGCAGCGAATCCTCGAGTATCTTCGCGACGACCGGCGCGGCGCAGGCGGAACCGCCTCTGTTCGCCGTGTTCGGCTCGTCTATCATAACGAGGATCGCGATCTCCGGATCGTCCGCCGGCGCGATCGCGGCGAAGGAGGCGATACGGAGGTCGTCTCTGCCGGTCTCGTTCTGCTTCTGTATCTTCTGGCTCGTGCCGGTCTTGCCGCCGACGCGGTAGCCCGCGACGTAGGCGTTTTTGCCGGTGCCGTTGGTGACGACGGACTCGAGCATTTTGCATACGGTCTTCGACGTTTCGTTCGAGATGACCTGCCGCTTTATAACGGTCTGCGCGGCCTCTATCGTCTTGCCCTCCGAATCGACGAGCCTGCCGAGGATGTGCGGCTGAACGAGGTAGCCGCCGTTGGCGACGGCGCACATCGCGGTTATGACCTGCAGCGGCGAGACCGTGAAGGTCTGGCCGAAGGACGCGACCGCGAGCTCGACTGCGCCCATCGTCTTCGGATCGAAGAAGACGCCGGCGCTTTCTCCGGAGATGTCTATCCCCGTCCTGCCGAGGAAGCCGAACGCCTTGGCGTATTCGCAGAACTTCGTCACGCCGAGCAGACTGCTCAGCTTTATGAAGCCGGGGTTGCAGGAGTTCTCGAGTATCTGCGTGAGCGTTTCGGAGCCGTGACCGGCGGTGTACCAGCAGCCAATGTTGCGGTCCGCGACGGTCACGCCGCCTCCGCAGTAGAACATGGAGTTGAGGTTGACAACCCCTTCCTCGAGCCCCATCGACATGGTGAACATCTTGAAGACGGAGCCGGGGTCGTAGGTCGACGTGACCGCCTTGTTGTTCCACATCTCGGTCAGCGTCCTGCGGCGCAGGTCGTCGTATTCGTCGCCCTCGAGCTTGCTCAGTTCCTCGAGCACGGCTTCGTCGGTTATTTCATAGGGCGAGTTCGGGTCGTAGTCGGGATAGACCGCCATGCCGAGCACCGCGCCCGTCTTGACGTCCATCACGATCGCGCAGCCTCCCTCAGACGCCTTTGCGCGTTCGACGCCCCATTTCAGGTGCTTCTCGCAGAAGTTCTGCACGCCCTGATTTATCGTCAGATAAAGATCGTAGCCGTTGATCGGCTCGATGCGCGTTTCGTACTTGCTCGTCATCTCGCCGGTCAGTGTGTTGCGGGAGGACATAACTCTGCCGTCCGTTCCGCGCAGGTAGCCGTCGTAGTACGCCTCGGCGCCCTCAAGCCCCTGATTGTCCGAGCCCGTGAAGCCGATCAGATGAGAAGCGAAGCTGCCGTAAGGATAGTATCTCTTGGTATTCTCTTCAAACGTCACGCAGGTTATGTGATTTTCCGAAACGAATTCGCGCACGCGCTCGGTCACGTCCTTTTCGACGCGGCGCTTTATGCGTTCGTACTTGTTTTTCTTCAGCGTCTGCGCGTAGACCGCGTCGTAGTCGAGTTCGAGGATCTCCGCGAGCCCCGACGCCAGCTCGGCGCGTTTTTCGTCGCTCTTGATATCCGACGGATTGATAACGATGTCCCAGACGGTCGCGCTCTGCGCGAGGACGACTCCGTTACAGTCGAGGATGCTTCCGCGCTTGGCCGCTATGGTGCTGTCCGTCGTCTGCTGCTCCAGCGCCTTCTTGCTGTAGAAATCGTGGTCGATGAGCTGCGCCTTCGCGAGAACTCCCGTTAAAGCGACGGAACCGAGCACAGCGATAATAAGCGCCACGGCGGTGGCGCGAACTCCCATTCGCTTGCTCGGTTTTTTAGCCATGTTTTTTACCTCGTTTGCCGCCGCGGCGGCGCGTGATACGCTCTGAAACTATAATACTTCTCCCCGCCGCCGACTATTACTCCGGCGCGGAAAAATGCCCCGTTATATCGAAAAATGCGGCTCGGAACGGCTCTATGCCCCTCACAACCCGCAAATCCGAATCAGCTGTTTGCCGCGAGCGCCGCAGGGGCGCGTTACGGCTCAGTCGGCGGAGACCTTGTCGCCCTCCGCGACGGTAAAATATTTATATTGATACTTTTCCGCCTTGACCATACCGTAGCTTTCGGCAAGCTCGCTGACCTTCTTCATTGAGAAGGTCTGGTCGATCTCGACCTGCAGCAGCGTGTTCTGCGAGGTCAGTTCGCGGTTGCGCTTCTCCGCCGCCTTTATCGCAGACGAAAGCTCGTTGGAGCGCATATATGAGAAAAGCAGCCCCACGACGAAGGTCGCTACCGCGGCGAAAACGGCGAGATAAGCCCAGACGGATTTCACCATGGCTTTTTTCGAGTTTTTCTGTTTTTCAACGAGCTTCAGCTGTACGGCGTGCTCGGTCGGCTTGCGCTCCTCGAAACGGGAGAAGTCGTAGGCGAGGTTTTCTCTTACCATGGTTTATATCCTTTCCGCAGCGCGGAGCTTCGCGCTGTGCGATCTTTTGTTCTCTTCAAGCTCCCTTTCGGAGGGGAGCACCGGCTTCTTCGTAAGCACCTTCACCTTCGGCACCGTGCCGCATACGCATACCGGCAGGTCGGGCGGACAGGTGCAGGTCCGCGCCAGCTCTGCAAAGGACTGCTTGACGATGCGATCCTCGAGCGAATGGAAGGAGATCACCGCGATCCTGCCCCCGACGTTCAGCATATCGCAGAAGCTGCCCATGAGCCGCTTCAGCTCGCCGAGCTCGTCGTTGACTTCTATCCGCAGCGCCTGAAACGTGCGCTTCGCGGGGTTGCCGCCCGTTCTTCTCGCGGCGGCGGGGATCGCGCTCTTGATTATATCGGTCAGCCTTCCGGCAGTTTCGATGCGTTCTCTTTTGCGCTCCTCGCAGATGAAACGCGCGATGCGGGAGGCGAACTTCTCTTCCCCGTATTCGCTTATTATCCGCGCGAGCGTCCTTTCGTCGGCTGCGTTGACCAGATCGGCCGCCGTTACGCCGCCGCTCGCGTCCATACGCATATCCAGCGGCGAGTCAGAAGCGTAAGAGAAGCCGCGGGCGATATTGTCGATCTGGAAGGAGGAGATTCCCAGATCGGCGATAACGCCGTCAGCCCGGACACCCATTTCCGAAATGACTTCCGCGGCTTCTCCGAAGTTTCTTCTGACGAACACGGTCCTGTCGGCGTAATCCTTCAAGCGCGCTTTCGCGGCTTCAAGGGCGTCGGCGTCCCGGTCGAAGCATATCAGTCTGCCGCCCTTCCCGAGGCGTTCGGCGATCGCGAGGGAGTGCCCTCCGCCTCCGGTCGTCAGGTCGACGTACACGCCGTCAGGTCTGACGTTCAGCAGCTCTATGGTTTCATTCAGGAGTACCGAATAGTGTTTGAACTCCATGCGGTCAGATCTCGATGCTGCCGAGCAGCTCCTCGATATCCTCGTCGTCTCTGCGCTCCTCGTCGAGCCATCTGTCGCGGTTCCATATCTCGATATGGTCGCTCATGCCGGCGACGACGACGTCGGTCTCAAGCCCCGCGAACTCGCGAAGGTCGGCCGGCAGGATTATGCGCCCCTGCTTGTCCACCTCGACCTCGAACGCCGAGCCGAGGAAGAACCTCTTGACGCGGCTCTTGCTGACGGGGAGCTTCTCGACGCTCTCGCGCCACGCGTCCCACCTGTCGAGCGGGTAGCCGGATACGCAGTTGCCGTAGCCCTTCGAGACCACGAAGGTCGCGCCCATCTCCTCGCGGTATTTGGCGGGGACCGAGACTCTGCCCTTCTGATCGAGTGTGTGGTTGTAGTGTCCTATAAGCATGAATCCGGCCTCCTTTCGTCCGCGATTTATGGGATTTGTTACCACTGTATGGGATTTCATACCACTATACTCACAATTATAACTATAATTTCGAAAAAATCAACCCCTAATTTGAGATTTTTTCAAAAAATTTTAAGCGTCCGCACGGAAAGCGGAAGCGCTGCGTTTTTCGCTTTTTTCCGCGCGGTTTTAAGGCGGGATCCGCGCTCCCCCGCCGGCTTAAAAAGCGCCCGCCGTCCGCCGCGGGAAAGCGGCGTTTTCACGGGCGGGCGAAGCGGGCGCGGGCTTGAATTATTTACATATAATTTTTTTGTCGAACGGACGTTTTTACTCTTGCAATCGGCGTTACGTTTTGGTATAATACTTTTGTTTGAGAAAAATTCTCCCCGACAACCACAAGGAGGTCATACGGACAATGGCAAACACCATCACCAAAATCCCCTTCAAGGGAACGAAAGAACAGCAGGAAGAGCTCTTCAAGGCGATCGACAGGTACAGCGGCCAGAGCGGCGCTCTGATCCCCGTGCTTCAGGAAGCGCAGAAGATCTACGGCTATCTGCCCTACGAGGTGCAGAAGATGATCGCCGAGAAGCTGAACGTCTCCATGGAAAAGGTCTATGAGGTCGTCACCTTCTACGCGCAGTTCTCGCTGCAGCCGCTTGGCGAATACAACATCTCCGTCTGCCTCGGCACGGCGTGCTACGTCAAGGGCTCCGGCGACATCTTCGAGAAGCTCAAGGAGAAGCTCGGAGTCGACAACGGCGAATGCACTCCCGACGGCAAGTTCCGTCTGGACGCCTGCCGCTGCGTCGGCGCCTGCGGCCTCGCCCCCGTTATGACGGTCAACGACGACGTCTACGGACGCCTCACCGTCGATCAGCTTGACGGCATACTCGCCAAGTACGGCTTCGGCAAGTAAGCCGCGATCTCGTGTTACGGAAGGAAACGCAAGATGAAAACCTCTACCATTAAGGAGCTGCTCGACGCGGAAGTCATCTGCGGCGAGGAGTGGCTCGACAGAGACGTCTTTTCCGCCTGCGGAAGCGACATGATGAGCGACGTGCTCGCCTACGTCAAGGACCAGGCCGTCCTGCTGACGGGGCTCGTCAACTCGCAGGTCGTGCGCACCGCGGAGATGATGGACATGAACTGCATCGTCTTCGTGCGCTCAAAGCGCCCCACCGAAGAGATGGTGGCGCTGGCGAAGGAGGACAAGATCGTCCTGCTCGCGACCAAAATGCGTATGTACGAGGCCTGCGGCCACCTTTACGAGAACGGGCTGGTCGGCAACAGGGTGAAGCAATGAGCAACGCCATAACCTTCCATTACGACGTCGACGGCACCGACTTCACCTCGGCCGGTCAGGCTTCGGTGCAGATCAAGAAGAACCTGCGTCAGCTCGGGATCGATCCCGAGATAATCAGGCGCGTCTCAATCGCAATGTACGAAGGCGAGATCAATATGGTCATCCACGCCCACGGCGGAGCCGCGGACGTCACCGTTTCGCCGGAAGCCGTCGAGATAGTGCTTTCCGACACGGGCCCCGGCATCGCGGATATAGGCCTCGCGATGCAGGAGGGATACTCCACCGCTTCGGACAGCATCCGTTCGCTCGGCTTCGGCGCCGGCATGGGGCTGCCCAATATGAAGCGCTACACCGACTCGATGGAGATCGACACCGAGCTCGGCAAGGGAACCACGATCACAATGAGGGTCAACATAGGCTGATCCGGCAATCATTTCGGGAAAGGAGCGGTGCGGTATGAACGAATACGAACATTCGGTATGCCTCGAGGTCGAGAAGTGCAACGGATGCACTACCTGCCTCAAGCACTGCCCTACCGAAGCGATACGCATCAAGGACGGTCACGCCGTCATCAACCAGGAACGCTGCATCGACTGCGGCGAATGCATACGCGTCTGCCCCAACAAGGCGAAAAAGGCCGTCTGCTCCAAGCTTGACGCGATGGACGGCTTCAAGTGGAAGATCGCGCTGCCCG
This sequence comes from Clostridia bacterium, assembly GCA_017620395.1. Taxonomy (NCBI): domain Bacteria; kingdom Bacillati; phylum Bacillota; class Clostridia; species Clostridia bacterium. Next base: position 40,432 of record JAFZQJ010000018.1, read on the forward strand.
CGCCGACGCTCTACGGGCAGTTCGACAACCTCGACGACGTCGACTACGTCCTCGACGGACTGCTGAAGATCGGCTTCGACGACGTCTTCGAGGTCGCCGCCGCCGCGGAGCTCGTCTCCGCCTACACGCGGCAGTACCTGCAGACGGAGGGCGTCAAGAAGCCCGCCATCAGCTCCGCCTGCCCCGTCGTGCTGCGCCTTATCGGGCTGCGCTTCCCCTCGCTGAAGGACAGCATCATCCACCTGCTCCCGCCGATGGAGGTCGCCGCCCGTCTCGCAAGGGAACGCGCCAAGAAGAACCACCCCGAGCTGAAGGACGAGGAGATCGGCGTCTGCTTCATCTCCCCCTGCCCGGCGAAGGCGAGCTACGTCAAAAACGGCTTCGCGGACTACAAGAGCGCCGTCGACGCGGTCGTCTCCATCAGCGACATATACTTCCTGCTCATCAACGAGATGAAGCACTCCGAAAACACCGACCAGCTCTCCGAATCCGGCATGATCGGGATCGGCTGGGCGTCCACCGGCGGCGAAGCGACCGCCCTTTTCAACGACAACTACCTCGCGGCGGACGGGATCGACAACGTCATCCGCATCCTCGACCAGATCGAGAACGGCAACATCCCCCCGCTCGAATTCATAGAACTGAACGCCTGCACCGGCGGCTGCGTCGGCGGCGTTCTGACGATGCAGAACCCCTTCATCGCGAAGGCGCGTTTGCAGACGCTGCGCCGCTACCTGCCCGTTTCGCGCAACTTTATCGGCAAGAACGGCGAGAAGTACATCCCCGACGGCTACCTCTTCAACGACCTGCCGAAGTACCGCCCGATCTCCCGCCTGAGCAACGATATGGCCAAGTCCCTGCGTATGATGGCGGATATCCAGAAGCTCCGCGAGGAGCTGCCGGGCATCGACTGCGGCGCATGCGGAGCGCCCACCTGCCGCGCTTTCGCGGAGGACGTCGTCAAGGGCAAGACGACGAAGGAAAGCTGCGTCAACCTGCGCGTCGCGCAGCTTGAGAATATGCTCTGCGGCGGGAACTGCGCCGAATGCGCCGAGGCCGCCGAAACGCCCTCCCTGCCCGACGATTTCCACTCGTTCGACTGATCCGAAAGGACTGCGATATGACCGTTAGAGAGTTTTCCGAAAAAAGCGGCTTCGCCCCGATAGCGCTGCCCGACGGCGACAGAGAGATCACCGGCGCCTACATCGGCGACCTTCTGAGCTGGGTGATGGGCAGAGCGACCACCGGCGACGCGTGGATAACGATAATGTCCAACATCAACATCGTCGCCGTCGCCTCCCTCGCGGACGCCGCCTGCGTGATCCTCGCCGAAGGCGTGGAGCTCGACGAAAAGGTCTCCGCCACCGCCGAGGCGAAGGGAGTCAACGTGCTTTCCGCCCCCTGCGGCGCATACGCCGCGGCCTGCAGGCTGAATGAACTGATATGAACCGCTATTATTACGACCTGCATATGCACTCCTGCCTCTCGCCCTGCGCCGATAACGAATGCACGCCGGGCAACCTGATCGGGATGGGCGTGCTGAACGGGCTGAACATAATGGCGCTGACCGACCACAACACAAGCCGCAACTGCCCCGCCTTCTTCGCGGCGGCGAAGCGGTACGGCATCGTGCCGATCGCCGGCATGGAGCTGACGACCGCCGAGGACATCCACGCCGTTTTCCTCTTCCGCGAGCTCGACGCCGCGCTGGAGTTCGACAAACTTGTGGCCTCGCGCAAGCCGCGCATCCCCAACCGCACGGACATATTCGGCGATCAGTTCATAGTGAACGAAAACGACGAGACGGTCGGCACGGAGGAGTTCTTCCTCTCCAACGCGACCGACATAACGATAGAAGAAACGCTTCCCCTCGCCCGCGAATACGGCGCGCTCTGCTACCCGGCGCACATCGACCGCGAGGCGAACGGCATACTCGCCGTGCTGGGGACGCTGCCGCCGGAGCCCGACTTCGCCTGCGTGGAGATAAACCGCCCGGAGAAGGTCGAGGAGCTCACGCGGCTCCATCACCTCGAAAGCAAGCATATCATCGTAAGCTCCGACGCCCACTACCTCTGGGACGTCAAGGAGAAACGCGAATATTTTGAGCTCGACGATCAGCCTTACAGCGGCGCGCTCGTCCGACAGCGCCTCTTCGAGCTTCTGGAGCGTCACAAATGAAGGAGCTTTCACTCAACGTACTCGATATAGCGGAGAACTCCGTCAAGGCCGGCGCGACGCTGACCGAGATCACGATCGACGAAACCGACGACGTCCTCGTGCTGACGATAACCGACGACGGCTGCGGAATGAAGCCGGAGACGGTCGCCGTCGTTACCGACCCCTTCTGCACGAGCCGCACGACACGCAAGGTCGGCATGGGGCTTCCCCTGCTGAAGCTGGCGGCGGAGCAGACGGGCGGAGAACTTTCGGTCGAGTCCCGCTGTGCGGAGGACTTCCCCGACGATCACGGCACGGTCGTCAGGGCGAGCTTCTTCAAAAACCACATCGATTTCACTCCGACGGGAGACCTCGTTTCAAGCGTCACGACGCTGATACAGGGGCATCCCGACACGGATTTCCTCTTTCGCCACTCCCTGCCCGGCGGGAACACCGTCGAGCTCGACACGCGGGAGCTGCGCGAGGTCCTCGGGGACGATATCCCCCTCAACAGCTACGACGTCATAAAATGGATCGAAGGCAGCCTGCGCGAGCAGTACGCCGGAGAACCGACGGCATAAATCATTCAGAAAGGAAAAAAGCTATGAAGTCATTGGAAGAACTCAAAGCGATCAGAGACAAGATGAAGGACAAGGTCGTACTGCGCGACGGAGTCGCGGATATCCGCGTCGTAGTCGGCATGGCCACCTGCGGCATCGCCGCCGGAGCGCGCCCCGTGCTCAACGCCTTCGTCGAGGAGGTCAACAAGGAGGGCCTCAGCGATAAGGTATCCGTCATCCAGACCGGCTGCATCGGCATCTGCCAGTTCGAGCCCGTCGTCGAAGTCTTCGAGGGCGACAAGGAGAAGATCACCTACGTCAAGATGACCGCCGAAAAGGCGAAGCGCGTCGTCGAAGAGCACCTCAAGGGCGGCAAACCCGTCACCGAATACACGATAGCGGCGCACCAGCTCTGAGCGCCGGCTCCGGCGGATGCCGGAATAATCAAACCCGTATTTTAAGAAAGGATGATATACACTATGATTCGTGCACAGGTATTGGTCTGCGGCGGAACGGGCTGTACGTCCTCCGGAAGCAAAGCGGTTCGCGAAGCGTTTGAGGAAAGCATAAAGAAGAACGGCCTTTCCGACGAGATCAAGCTCGTACAGACCGGCTGCTTCGGACTCTGCTCCCTCGGCCCGGTCGTCATCGTCTATCCGGACGGCACCTTCTACAGCCGCGTTTCAGCCGATGACGTCGAGGAGATCGTGACCGAGCATCTGCTCAAGGGCAGACCCGTCGAAAGACTCGTCTACAACGACACCGGCAAGGCCGAGGAGCTGATGAAGGACGTCGCCCTCAGCGACACCGCCTTCTACAAATCGCAGGAGCGCGTCGTGCTGAGAAACTGCGGCGTCATCGACCCCGAAAACATCGACGAATACATCGCCATGGACGGCTACGCCGCCCTCGGCAAGGTCCTCACCGAGATGACCCCCGACGACGTCATCAAGTGCGTCAGCGATTCCGGACTCCGCGGCAGAGGCGGCGGCGGCTTCCCGACCGGCAGAAAGTGGTCGCTCTGCGCGCCCGTTCAGGCGCCGCAGAAGTACGTCGTCTGCAACGCCGACGAAGGCGACCCGGGCGCGTTCATGGACCGCTCCGTCCTCGAAGGCGACCCCCACTGCGTTATCGAAGGCATGGCGATCTGCGGCTACGCGATCGGAGCCGACAAGGGCTTCATCTACGTCCGCGCCGAGTACCCCATCGCCGTCCAGCGCCTGCAGATAGCCATCGACCAGGCCCGCGAATACGGCCTGCTCGGCAAGAACATATTCAACACCGGTTTCAACTTCGATCTCGAGATCCGCCTCGGCGCCGGCGCCTTCGTCTGCGGCGAGGAGACCGCGCTGATGACCTCCATCGAGGGCAAGCGCGGCGAGCCGCGTCCCCGCCCGCCGTATCCGGCGATCAAGGGACTCTACGGCTGCCCGACCACCGAGAACAACGTCGAAACCTTCGCGAACATCGCGCAGATAATCCTCCGCGGACCCGAATGGTTCGCCTCCATGGGCACCGAGAAGTCCAAGGGCACCAAGGTCTTCGCCCTCGGCGGCAAGATCAAGCACACCGGCCTCGTTGAGATCCCGATGGGCACCACTCTCCGCGAGATCATCGAGAACATCGGCGGCGGCATCCCGAACGGCAAGAAGTTCAAGGCCGCGCAGACCGGCGGTCCCTCCGGCGGCTGCATCCCGGCGGAGAAGATGGACGTGCCGATCGACTACGACAACCTGACCGCCATCGGCGCGATGATGGGCTCCGGCGGACTTATCGTCATGGACGAGGACAACTGCATGGTCGACATCGCCAAGTTCTTCCTCGGCTTCACCGTCGACGAGTCCTGCGGCAAGTGCACACCCTGCCGCGTCGGCACCCGCCGTATGCTCGAGATCCTCGAGAAGATCACCGACGGCAGGGGCGAAATGTCCGACCTCGACGAGCTCGAGAAGCTCGCGGAGTACATCAAGGCCAACTCCCTCTGCGGACTCGGTCAGACCGCTCCGAACCCCGTTCTCTCCACCATTCGCAATTTCCGCGACGAATACGTCGCCCACATCGTCGCCAAGAAGTGCCCGGCGGGCGTCTGCAAGAACCTGCTGAAGTACGTCATCGACCCGGCGAAGTGCAAGAGCTGCGGAATGTGCAAGCGCAACTGCCCGGCTGACGCCATAAGCGGCGAAAAAGGAGTTCCGTACTCCATCGATCCCGCCAAGTGCGTCAAGTGCGGCGCCTGCATGAGCACCTGCAAGTTCGGCGCGATCTCGAAGCAGTAAGCGGAAAGGAGAACAGAATGGATACTTTGAACATCAAAATCAACGGAAGAGACTATACCGTTCCCACCGGCCTTTCGGTGCTTGAAGCGTGCCGCTACGCCGGCGTGGAGATCCCCACCCTCTGCTACCTGAAGGACATCAACGAGATCGGCGCCTGCCGCCTCTGCCTTACCGAAGTCAAGGGCGCGCGCGGAATGGTCGCCGCCTGCGTTTATCCCGTCGACAGAGACGGTATGGAGATAATCACCAACAGCGCGAAGATCCAGGAAGCGAGAAAGACCAACCTCAAGCTCCTGCTCTCGAACCACGATAAGAAGTGCCTCTCCTGCGTCAGAAGCGGAAAGTGCGAGCTGCAGAAGCTCTGCAACGACTACGGCGTGGACGACGTCGACGCCTACAAGGGCGCGATGAACCACTACGAGATCGACGACAGCGCGCCGCACATGATCCGCGACAACAACAAGTGCATCCTCTGCCGCCGCTGCGTCGCCGTCTGCGAGAAGAACCAGTCCGTCGCCGTCCTCGGCGCGAACGAACGCGGTTTCAAGACGCACATCGGCTGCGCCTTCGATCAGGATCTGTGGGAAGTCCCCTGCGTAGCCTGCGGCCAGTGCACCGCGGTCTGCCCGACCGGCGCCCTCTATGAGCGCGACGACACCGCGAAGGTGTGGGCGGCGCTCGAGGATCCGACGAAACACGTCGTCGTCAACCCCGCGCCCTCCATCCGCGTAACGCTCGGCGAATGCTTCGGAATGCCCATCGGCTCCAACGTCAAGGGCAAGATGGTCGCCGCGCTGCGCAGACTCGGCTTCGACGGAGTCTTCGACACCGACGTCGGCGCCGACCTTACCATCCTTGAGGAAGCCAACGAGTTCATCGAGAGAGTGCAGAACGGCGGCAAGCTGCCGATCATCACCTCCTGCTCGCCCGGCTGGATCAAGTTCTGCGAGCACAACTTCCCCGACTTCCTCGATAACCTCTCGACCTGCAAGTCGCCTCAGCAGATGTTCGGCGCGGTCGTCAAGACCTGGTACGCCGAGAAGAACGGCCTCGATCCCAAGGACATCGTCGTCGTCAGCATCATGCCCTGCACCGCCAAGAAGTTCGAGCGCAGCCGCGACGGACAGAGCGCCGCGGGCGTTCCGGACGTCGACGTCGCGCTGACCACCCGTGAGCTCGGCAGAATGATCGAGCGCGCGGGCATCGACTTCGTCAACCTGCCCGACGAGGAGTTCGACGCGCCGCTCGGCATCACCACCGGCGCCGCGGCGATCTTCGGAGCCACCGGCGGCGTTATGGAAGCCGCGCTCCGCACGGCGGTCGAAACGCTGACCGGCAGCAAGCTCGAGAAGGTCGATTTCACCGACGTCAGAGGCACTCAGGGCATCAAGGAAGCGACCTACAACGTCGGCGGCCTCGAAGTCAAGGCGGCTGTCGCCTCCGGCCTCGCGAACGCCAGAGAGCTGCTTAACCGCATCCGCAGAGGCGAGGCGAACTACCACATCGTGGAGATCATGGCGTGCCCCGGCGGCTGCGTAAACGGCGGCGGACAGCCCATCCAGCCCGCGAGCGTGCGCAACTTCACCGACCTGAAGGGGATCCGCGCGAAGGCGCTCTACGAAGAGGACGCCAACCTGCCGCTGCGCAAGTCGCACGACAGCCCCGTCATCAAGATGCTCTACGACGAGTACTTCGGCAAGCCCGGCAGCCACAAGGCGCACGAGGTCCTGCACACGCACTACGTCGCCAGAGACACCTACGGCAAGGAAAGATAACGCGGAGGCGGAACGCCGCCGAAGCGCAAAACCGCATAAGTCTTATGAAAGCGCTCTCCCGCATGCGGGAGAGCGCTTTTTTCAATGCGTCGGCGGTGATATTGCTGCTTTGCGGCAGTTGTACGCGGACGGCCTCTGTCATTCCGAGGAAGCGTCAGCCGACGAGGAATCCCCTTCCTGATGCAACCGACTGCAAAAGGCGGGGGATCCTTCGGCGCGGGTGCGCCTCAGGATGACAAAAACGCGAGACTTCTGCGCGAATGCGCGCGGATAAGAAAAACCGCACCCTCGCGGGTGCGGTTTTTACGATATGTCTCGCTGTCGTTCGGCGCGATATATCGGATGCGCCGATACGATATATTCGCTTTCGCGAATGCGATATGCCGGCTTACGCCGACGCGATATGTTCGCCTGCGGCGAACGCTAAGCCGCTTCGCGGCTTACGACAGCAGGATTGCGGCGATGCGGAAGGTGCCGGTCATCCGCGTGAAGCGCAGCTTGTGGTGCTTGAACTCGGAGCCGTCGTAGACGTCCGCGATGGTCTGGTAGTCGCCCCAGCCGTTCTCGAAGTAGGAGTTGACCGTGCCGACGAGCGAGGTATCCACGCGCATCTGGATGACGCCGGACTTGCTCGTGCTTATCGACTTCTCATAGAGTATCTTCACGTTCTTCGCGTCGACCTCGAAGACCAGCGGCTGCTTGCCGCTGCTGACCGACCAGGAGCCGCTGAAATCATAGAAGGCGTAGGTGTCCTTCACCCAGCTGCCGAGCGAGGTGGGCTCGAGGCCTTCGTTGCACCAGTACATCTTGGCGTTCATGTACTTTTCGCTCGTCATCGGCTGCGCCGGAACCTCGGGGATTATCGTATTGTAATCCGCGTAAACGGCCTTGACGCCGTCGAGGTAGGAGGTGATCAGATTGCCGACGATCGCGTAGCCGAAGTCGTTCGGGTGCGTGCCGTCGTCGGAAAGCTGGTTCTTGAAGGTGTATCTGCCGCTCTCGCACTCGGGCTTGATCGCGTCGCGGTAGCTTATCATCGGGATGCCGTAGGCGCGGCCGACCGGGACCTCCTCCGCCTGCTTGTCGTGGAACCACTCGGTAGTCATGAAGAGCATGACGATCGCGGTGTCCGGGCTCTGGGTAACGACGCGGCGGATCAGGTTCTCATAGCTCTCCTGAGTGCCGTCGGAGGTGTCGTTGACCGCGAACTCGACGATAAGGAAATCGGGGTCGTGCGCGTAGACGTCGCGCTCAAGGCGGTGGACGCCGAGCATACTGCCCGTCGCGCCGATGCCGGAGTTGTGGAACTTCACGGTCGTTTGCGGGAAGGCGTCTCTCCACCACTTCGCGACTATGTTCGCGTAGCGCTTGTTCTCGGTAGAAGCGCCGGAGCCGTGGGTTATCGAGCCGCCGAGGGTGACGACGCTGATCTTTTCGCCGCGGGCGGCCTTCTGCATCACCTTCGCGATGCGGGAGCTGCCGTCGGCGGAAACGATCGCGCGGTCGAGCATCGCCTGAGTCACCGTCGCGGCGGTGGCGGCGGCGTTCGGGGCGAAGGAAAGCTTCACGCCCGTCTTGCCGAAGGAGCCTATCATTCCCATGGAGCTTCTCATAATGCCGAGCGCGTCCTCCGGACCTACGGTCCCGTCGTTCCAAACGTCAAGCACTTCTTTATCCCCCTCTTCATACGCGTACAGTCCCGCCGCGGCGCGCATGGTCAGCAGCGCGTCGGAAACGGTCAGCGCGCCGTCTTTGTCGACGTCGCCTATAAGCGAACCGGCGACGGCGGCGGCGGAAAGCGGGAGCATTCCCGCGAATATCGCCGTCAGCATCAGGACAGCGAGCAGAATTGCGGTAAACTTCATAATATCACCTCTGAGCGTTTATAACTCATTTTACCACGATTATCGCGGCGTGTCAATTCATAAGGCGCATTTTTTCATATAACAAAAACGGGCCCGCGGGGAGCCCGTTCCGTTATTTATGAAAGCATTATGCCCGCGAGGGTGAAGTTGCCGCCGCTGCCGGTGAAGGTGACGACGTGCTCCGCCTCCTCGTCGGTCTTGTAGACGGTCTCGTAATAGAGGTGGTCGCCCCAGCCGTCGTTGAAGTTGCCGTCGACGGTCGCGACGAGGACGCCGTCGACCTTGACGTCGATCCTGCCGGCGTTGGGGTCGGTCTTCCAGCGCATATAGAGCAGGTTTATCTCCTTGCAGGTGACCGTGAAGGTCAGCGCCTTCCCCTTCTTCGTCGTCAGCCACGCGCCCTTCAGGTGGTTGAAATGCGAGGTCTGATAGTTCTTGTTGACCGTCCAGACGCCGAGGCTGTCCGGCTCGAGCGTGCCGCCCATATAGAGCTTGGCGTCCTTATACCGCTCGCCGTAGAGCGCCTCCGGCACGGCGGGCACGACCTTCGACAGCTTCGTGTATTTCTTCTTGACGGAGTCAAGGTAGGAGCGGATGAGCGAGGCGTATATCTCGTGCCCCTTGTCGGTCGGGTGCGCGTCGTCGGTGCCGAAGTCCGTCCAGATCATCGCGTGGGAGGCGAGCAGACCGTTGACGGCGTTCGCGCCGCTGATCATCGGCACGCCGTAGTGATTGCCGATCGGGATCTCGGTATTCTGCATCGTCCAGCCGCTTTCGCAGACGGTGAAGAACATTATCACGGCGGCGTCCGGGCACTTGGTCAGCACGTTGCGGACGATGCCCTCGTAGTAGGGGTAGTCCTCCATGGTGTCGTTGACCGAGAACTCGACGATGACGAGGTCGGGGTCCTTCGCGATCACGTCGTCGCCCATGCGGTGGACGCCGAGGATGCTGCTCGTGCCGCTGATGCCGACGTTGTGGTAGTTGACCTTCGCCTTCGGGAAGTTCTCCGTCCACCACTTATAAGTCAGATACGCCCAGCACTTCTGCGAGGTGGAGGCGTAGAGTCCGTAGGTTATCGAGCCGCCGAGCGTGACGACGTTGACGGTATCGCCCTTCGCGGCGCGTTCCATCACGCGCGCGAGGCGGGCGGTGCTGCCCGCGGAGACGAGGGTGTTGTCGAAGATCGCCTGCGTCACGCCGTGCTTCTTCGCGACGGTGTTCGGCGCGTAGGTCACCTCGACGCCGTCGTAGCCGAAGCCGCCCGTCATGCCGAGCGAGCAGCGCATTATGCCGACCGCGTCGTCCGCGCCGACGGCGCTGTCGCCGGTCACGTCGTAGACCGGAACGTCTCCGGCGGTGTATTCGTTCAACCCCGCCGCTGCGCGCATGGTCAGCAGCGAGTCGGAGACGGTTATCTCACCGTCCCTGTCGATATCCCCGATCAGCGCCTCCCCCGCCGCGACGGAGCGCAGCGGAAACGCGCCCGCTATAAGCGTCGCGGCAAGCGTGAACGCGAGCATGATTGCGGTGAATTTCATATCGGGCGTTCCTCCTTTAATGAGCTTTTATGAAGCGAAAGCGGCGCGACGCGCCGCTTCGCAAGCCTTTATTCGTCAGGACATGAGCAGTCCGGAAAGCGTGAAGTTGCCTCCGTTGCAGGTGAAGGTGACCTCGTGCTCCGCGGGTTCGTCGGAGTCGAAGACGTGCTCCTTGGCGAGGTAGTTGCCCCAGCCGCCCGCAAACGTGCCGTCGAGCGTGGCGAGCTTCACGCCGTCGACGCTGACGTCGACCTTGCCGGCGTTCGGATTGTTATCCGGCAGGTATCTCCAGAAGATGACGTTCAGCTCTCTGAAGGTCGCCTTGAACTTCAGCGCCTTGCCCTTCTTTTCGGTCGTCCACGCGCCCTTGAGGTGATAGAAGGCGCCGCCGTTGGGCTCGGCCTTCCACGCGCCGAGCTGAGTGGGCTGGATCGTGCCGCCCATCCAGAGCTTCGCGTCGTCGTAGCGGTCGGTGTAAAGCGGAGCCGCCGGGAACGCCGGGATGACCTTGGAGAGGCGCTCGTACTTCGCCTTCACGCCGTCAAGGTAGGAGGCGATGAGCGAAGCGACCATCTTGTGGCCGAGGTCGTTCGGGTGGATATTGTCGGGCGAGATGTCGGTCCACTTGATCGTGCCCGCCTTGAGCAGCGGATTCGTCGCGTCGCGGTAGCTGATCATCGGCAGCTTGTAGTAGTTGCCGATCGGGATCTCGGTCTCCTGCACGTTTCCGCCGGTCTCGTTCTGCATAAAGAGCATCAGGACCGCGGTTTCGGGATCGTTCGCGAGCACGCGGCGGATGACGCCCTCGTAGTACTTATACTCGTCCGCCGCGTCGTTAACGGCAAATTCGACGATAAGGAAGTCGGGATTCTTTTTCAGCACGTCGTCCTCGAGGCGGTGCACGCCGAGCATACTGCCGGTCGCGCCGATGCCCATATTGTAGAAGTTGAAACGTCCCTGCGGGAAGTTGGCGGTCCACCATTCGTAGGTGCGGTATCCGTAGCAGAGGCGGCTTGTGGAGGCGGACGAGCCGGCGGTGATCGAGCCGCCGAGGACGACCATATTGATGCGGTCGCCGTTCGCGGCGCGCTGCATCACCTTCGCTAGCTTGGCGGTGTCGCCGACGGAAACGATAGAGTTATTTATGGAGGTCTGCGTGTACTTGCAGTCGAGCGCGTCCTGATTGGGGACGAACGAAAGCTCGACTCCGGCGTATCCGAAATCCTTGTCCGCCATGCCGACGGAGCTGCGCAGCAGGCCGAGCGCGTCGTCAACGCCGACTTCGCCGTCGCCGCTGACGTCGTAGACGGGAACGTCGGACGCGCTGTACTGCTTCAGTCCCGCGGCGGCGCGGAGCGCGCCGAGCGAGTCGGAAACGGTTATGTCGCCGTCCTCGTCAATATCGCCTATCATCGCTTCCGCGGCGGCGAGCGTATTCATCGGGAACATACCCGATATCATCGCGACCACCGGAAGCAGCATAAGAAACATAGCCATAATTCTCATATACATGGGATATCCCTCCGTTTCACCATTATTATATCACCCGCCCGCGCTTATGTCAAGACGCGGCGAGCAATATATCAGCGATATCGGCAGGCGTTTCGGCGACGTAATCCGCCTCCGCGAACTCCTCCGCCGAGCCGTAACCGTAGAGCACGCCCATAGAGGCGAGCCCCGTCTGCTTCGCGCCCTCGATATCGTAGCTGCGGTCGCCTATCATGACCGCGCCGCTCCTGTCGGAAACGCCCGCGGACGCGAGCGCGTACTCGATGACGTCGCGCTTGGAGGTGCGCGTTTCGTCCAGCGTGCTGCCCGCTATGACGGCGAAAAACTCCGCCAGCCCGAAGTGTTCGAGGATCCGCACAGCGAAGGGCTCCGGCTTGGAGGTCGCGACGATGAGCGTCACGCCCGCCTCCTTCAGGCGGCGCAGCGCGTCCGCGACGCCTTCGTACGGGAGGTTCTCGAACATCCCCCTCGCGACGTAGTACTCGCGGTAGACGCTTATCGCCTCACGCGCCTGTGCGTCGGAAAGCCCGCAGCGCATAAAGGAGCCGTGCAGCGGCGGCCCGACGAAGAACTCCAGCTCCGACGGCTCCGCTTCTGCGCCGAAGCGTTTAAGCGCGTAGGCCGCGGCGTTCGTTATGCCCGGCGCGGACTCGGTCAGCGTGCCGTCGAGATCTAAAAGCGCGTATCCGTATTTCATTCCGTAACCCCCCCGCTTGCAAAAACACCGACCGGAAATCCGGTCGGTGTTCGGAAATGCGTTTGCTTATTTGACCATGCCGGCGACTTCGGCGGCGAAGTTGTCTTCGCGCTTCTCAAGGCCTTCGCCCTTCTCGAGACGGACGAACTCCTTGATGCAGACGGGAGCGCCGAGCTCCTTGGCGACGTTCTTGACGAAGGTGTCGACGTTGATTTCGTCGTCCTTGACGAACGCCTGCTCGAGGAGGCAGATCTCCTTGTAGTACTTCGCGATACGGCCCATGACCATCTTCTCGGCGATGTTCTGAGGCTTGCCCTCGTTGATCGCCTGAGCGAGCAGGATCTCCTTCTCCTTCTCGATGAACTCCGCGGGAACGGAGGCCTTGTCGAGGAAGGTGGGGCTCATGGCCGCGATCTGCATCGCGACGTCCTTGGCCATGGAGACGCACTCGGGCTTCGCAAAGGTCGCGTCGTCGGCGTCGAGGTTGACCATGACGCCGATGGTGCCGCCGCCGTGGATGTAGGTCACGACGTGGCCTTCGTAACGGACGAAACGGCGGATGGTGAGCTTCTCACCGATGGTGAGTATCTTTTCGCGGAGAGCGTCGGTAACGGTCATGTTACCGCCGTCGATCGTCATGGCGCCGAGCGCCTCAACGTCGGCGGGAGCGTTCTTGCCGACGGTGGCGGCGACGGCCTTGACGAACTCCTGGAAGCCGGCGTTCTTGGCGACAAAGTCGGTCTCGCTGTTGACTTCGACGAGCGCGGCGACCTTGCCGTCCTCGGAAACGTAGGAGCCGATTATGCCCTCGGCGGCTATTCTGCTGGCCTTCTTCTCGGCGGCGGCTATGCCCTTCTCGCGAAGGTACTCGATAGCCTTTTCCATATCGCCGTCGGACTCGGTGAGGGCCTTTTTGCAGTCCATCATACCGCAGCCGGTCTTTTCTCTGAGCAGTGCAACGTCTTTCGCAGTGAATGCCATAGTATTATTTCCTCCTATACATAGTCGATACCCGACAGTATTTCATGTCGGGTATCCCGAACTTATAAATTACTCAGCCTTGTCTTCGGCCTTGGGCTCCGCCTTCTTGGTGGTGCGGCGGGCGGGCTTCTTCGCGGGCTCTTCGGCCTTCGCTTCTTCGGCCTTGGGCTCTTCAGCCTTGGGCTCCTCCGCCTTCTTGGTGGTGCGGCGGGCGGCGGGCTTCTTGGCTTCCTTGGCGACGAGGGTGGTCTCCTCGCCGATTATAGCGGCCATAAGGGGCTTGTCGGTCTTCGCGGCCTTGGGAGCGGCCTTCGGCTTCTCGACCTTGACCTTGTCTTCTTCAGCCATTACGAAGGGGACGGCTTCCTTGGCTTCGCCCTGAGCGACGGACTCTTCGGGAGCGGCCTCCGCCATGGAGGTGCCCTGTCTGCCCTCGAGGACGGCGTTGCCGATGATCTCGGAGATCAGCTTGACGGCTCTGATGGCGTCGTCGTTGCCGGGGATGACGTAGTCGACGGCGTCGGGGTCGCAGTTGGTGTCAACGATGGCGATGACCGGAATGCCGAGCTTCTTGGCTTCGGCGAGAGCGATGTGCTCCTTGCGGGGGTCGACGATGAAGAGCGCGGAAGGCAGCTTCTTCATGTCCTTGATGCCGCCGAGGAACTTCTCGAGCTTCTCGATCTCGAGGTTGAGCTTGATGACTTCCTTCTTGGGCAGCAGGTCGAACGTACCGTCCTCCTGCATCTTGCGGAGGTTGGCGAGGCGGTCGACTCTGCGGCGGATGGTCGTGAAGTTGGTGATCATACCGCCGAGCCAGCGGGCGTTGACGTAGTACATGCCGACTCTCTCGGCCTCTTCCCTGATGGAATCCTGCGCCTGCTTCTTGGTGCCGACGAAGAGCACGGTGCCGCCGTTAGCGGAAAGCTCGCGGACGAAATCGTAGGCTTCTTCGATTTTCTTGACCGTCTTCTGAAGGTCGATGATGTAAATGCCGTTTCTTTCGGTGAAGATGTACGGAGCCATCTTCGGGTTCCAGCGTCTGGTCTGGTGTCCGAAATGGACGCCCGCTTCCAGCAGCTGCTTCATGGATACTACTGTTGACATAATTTTTCCTCCTTGGTTTTCCCTCCGCCGCACCTACGTTTTGCGACCGGAAACGGCTCCGGCACCGGCAAAACCGCATGCGGCGTGTGAATTGCTGATATATATTATCACAAACCCGCCCCAAATGCAAGAGTTTTTTTCGGAAAATCGTCATTTTTTTGCGTTTCCGCGCTATTATTTTCAGCGGAGGTGTGAGGATATGCAAAAGCTGACCGAGCTGCGCTGCAAGGAAGTGATAAACCTGCGCAACGGCGAGCGTCTCGGCTTCGTCGGCGACCTGCGGATCGAGTGCAAGACCGGCAGGATCGCGGACATTATCGTGCCGACCGGCTCGCCCCTGCCCTTCTTCAAGCAGGACGAATACGTCATCCCGTGGAACGCGATAGAAAAGATCGGCGAGGACGCGATCCTCGTCGACTTCGACTGCCCGCCCCGCCCGCGGAAAAAGAGAAGGTAAAAGAAAAGCGCCGCCCTACCGGGCGGCGTTTTGATACGCGGTTTATCTTATTCGCAGGCGTTATTCGCAGGCGGCGCTGTTTGTTGTATCAAATAGAGAATCTTGTGACCGGCAATCCCGCCGCCATGCGAAGCATACGCAGCGCGTCGGAAACGGTCAGCAACCCGTCGTCGTCAACGTCCGCCGCGATGAATACGTCGCCGTCAACAACGATAATGATCCCAAGAACCGCCCTCATAGACATCAGCGCATCCGTGACGCCGATCTCGCCGTCGCCGTCAGGATCGCCGATTATCACGTTTTCCCCTTTGACTTTTACATCGAACGAATCCGAACAACCGTTATATGTAATGATTACGGTTTGTCTTCCGCTGTTATTGCTGAAAAAGCCGTCTACGGTAAGCGGCAGCGACGAAGACGAGCCGCTGATGATCATTCGTTGATTGCCGCCGACGGAAATAACGTTCGCCGTTTGCGTGGTGTCATTGTCATAATGCAGCCTTATTATCGCGCCGCTCAAATCAAGCTGCTCGCCCTTGATATATTCTGTTTTTGCCGGCTTGGTCACGATCTCGAGACGGACAAGCGTTTTATCGAGTATCTCGATATCAAACGTCGCACTCTTGCCGCTGTACCGGACAACGATAGTCTTTGTTCCCACGCTCGTATTGTCAAATCCGGTCACGGCCAGATCTGCAAGAGTGAAATCATCCGCGAACATAAGCTTATACCCGTTATTATAGACCATATACGCCTCGCGGGTTGTATCGTTATCAAAATAGATCGTAACAATACCGCCGGAAATATCAAGCCGGTCTTTATTGATTAAATACTGCAGTTTGCTCGGAGGCGTAGTGACAGCTATATCGGATACGCTTTTCGGCGCGACCTCAACGGTGAATGTATCAGTAAAGCCACCGTAAGTAACCGTCAGCGTCTGAACGCCTATCGACGTTATATCGAAGCCGCTGACTATATCGGCGGTCATTTCGATCGTTTCATACGTATCGTTATTATAATAAAGTGTTATTTCTCCGCCGTCGAGCTCAAGTCCGTCCTTGTATTCGATATAGTGCCTGTTAGCCGGCAGGGTCGTGACTCGCATACCGCTTAAAGACTTGGCTATGATCTCAACATCAAACGTCGTTGTCAGTCCTTCATATTCGACTGTCAGCGTTTGCTCTCCAACAACTGAATTATCTAATCCACTGACCAGATCGGCGGTCATTTCGATTTCTTCGGATGCACCGCTATCATAATATACGCTGATTATTCCGCCGGAAACATCAATCTCCTCTTTTCCTTCGAGATAAGTCAGCTTATCAGGAAGGCGAGAGACCTCTATATGATTCGGCTTGATAAATTCATAAGAAAAACCATTTGATACCGCATATTGATGCGCATAGGAGTTTTTATAAACTATTAAAATAGCGTTGATTTGAATATAGCTGCCTGTATAATAATGGAACGCATATTTGCCGATGCTCGTCACGCTGTTCGGTATTGTCACTCTTGTCAGACCGGTGCAGTTGGAGAATGCATAATCGCCGATGCTCGTCACGCTGTCCGGTATCGTTATGCTCGTAAGGCGGCACCAGTAGAATGCATATTTACCGATGCTCGTCACGCTGCCATCTGCGGGAATAACGCTGTTTTTGCAACCGGCTATAAGCGTTTTTGATTCAGTTTCTATCAGGCAGTTACCCGCGCTGTGATAGACGGGATTATTATTTTCAACGGTTATGGCTTCAAGACCGCTGCAGTATTCGAACGCACCATCGCCGATGCTCGTTACGCTATTGGGTATCGTCACGCTCGTCAGACCGGCGCATATGTGGAACGCATAATCGCCGATGCTCGTCACGCTGTTCGGTATCGTCACGCTCGTCAAACCGGTGCAGTTATAGAACGCACTATCGCCGATGCTCGTCACGCTGTCCGGTATCATCACGCTCGTCAAAGCGGTGCAACTGCTAAACGCATAATCGCCGATGCTCGTCACGCTGTTCGGTATCGTCACGCTCGTCAAAGCGGTGCAACTGCTAAACGCATCATTGACGATGCTCGTCACGCCGTCCAGAATAACAACGTCAGTCAAACTATTCTTAAAGCATGTTGTAACAATACCGATACCAGCTGTTCCTGTTATTAAATGCTTCACTCCGGTGCAGTTGTAGAACACACTACCGCCGATGCTCGTCACGCTGTTCGGTATCGTCACACTCGTAAGATTGCGGCAGTTGAAGAACGCATCGCTGCCGATGCTTGTAACGCTATCCGGTATCGTCACGCTCGTCAGACCGGTGCAGTTGGAGAACGCATAATCGCCGATGCTCGTCACGCTACCGTCTGCGGGGATAACGCTGTTATTGCAACCAAGTATAAGCGTTTTTGATTCAGTTTCTATCAGGCAGTTGCTTGCGCTGTGATAGACGGGATTATTATTCTCAACGGTTATGGTTTCAGGACCGCTGCAGTATCCGAACGCACCATCGCCGATGCTTGTCACACTGTCCGGTATCGTCACGCTCGTAAGACCGGTGCATCCACCGAACGCCCAATAGCTGATGCTCGTCACGCTGCCGTCTGCAGGGATAACGCTGTTTTTGCAACCGCACATAAGCGTTTTTGATTCTGTTTCAATCAAACAGTTGCTAGCGCTGTGATAGACGGAATTATTCTCTGCGACGGTTATCGTTTCAAGGCCGCTGCAGTATCCGAACGCACCATCGCCGATGCTCGTCACGCTGTCCGGTATCGTCACGCTTGTCAGACCGGTGCAGCTGTGGAACGCGGAATAGGCAATGCCGACCGTTCCGCTTTTTATCGTATATTTTCCTGATATACTGCCATTCGCATTTATCAGCCACTTACCGATATAAAGCACGTCATTTTCCCAATTTGATGCATTATTGTAATATCCGGTATTTTTGAACGCATTTGCGCCGATGCTCGTCACGCTGTCCGGTATCGTCACGCTCTTCAGACCGGTGCAGCCGTTGAACGCATTTTCGCCGATGCTCGTCACGCTGTCCGGTATCGTCACGCTCGTCAGGCCTTTGCAGTCGCAGAACGCAGAACAGGCAATGCCAACCGTTCCGCTTTTTATCGTATATTTTCCTGATATACTGCTTCTCGCTACTATCAGCCAATTGCCGATATAAAGCACACTGTTTTTCCAATTTGATGCGTTATTGTAATACCCGGTATTATAGAACGCCCATTCGCCTATGCTCGTCACGCTGTCCGGTATCGTCACGCTCGTCAGACCGGTGCAGACTTTGAATGCCCATCCGCCGATGCTCGTGACGCTGTCCGGTATCGTCACGCCCGTCAGACCGGTGCAGCCTTCGAACGCACACAAACCGATGATCGTCACGCTGTCGGGTATCGTCACGCCCGTCAGACCGGAGCAGCCCTGGAACGCATATCTGCCAATCCATGTCACGCTGTTCGGTATCGTAACGCTCGTCAGACCGGAGCAGCCCTGGAACGCATAATCGCCGATACTCGTCACGCTATCCGGTATCGTCACGTTCGTCAGGTCGGTGCACCGGTAGAACGCCCAATTGCCGATGCTCGTCACACCGCTATTAATAATTACTGTGGAAAAACTTTCGTATCTCCACGGAACATAAGAAGAAATATAATTAGTCATCTCCCCAGTACCGCTAATAGTCAGCACGCCGTCTTCAAGCGTCCACGTGAGACTCTCACCGCAGGTACCGCTTTCAGCAGTGGCGGCGGAAACGGTGATAATACCTGTCGGCAATAGGGCGATGAGCATTATAGATACTATTAGCAAGCTTATTATTCTATGATACTTTTTCATTTGTCAGTCACCTCATGAGATTCTCACACAATATTTATTACAGAACTCATCGAATTGCTTTAATGACTTTTCACTCATATCCGGATGTGTTCTTATTGATGTTAATTTGAGGTTGCGAAGTTGAAAATACTCATCGCTCGGATTGAGTACCGTACTATTCACCCAATTTGTATAATCAACAATCGACCTAACAAGAGCATCATTACTTTTAACTATTTCGTCATATTGAAACAAACGAAGCTTTTGTGGGAATTCTGGATTCATTGGTGTGGCAACAAGACGATACTCTTCCTCTTTTTGATAAACATCCTTGTCCTTCACTGTTTGAAGATTTGATAAATAGCGTCCTTGTTCAAAATAATCAACTATTTTTTCTATATCGACTTGCTCAATATACTTAATGCTGTGACCTTTGATCTTATAATTTGACAGAAACTCATTATCTTCAACATAATCAATTCCCAAACATATATAATCCTTATTACGGTTCCAAAAAACACCTGAATTGCCGTTTGTGCACCAGCACTGACAACGCGTTTGCAAAGAAAGGGCAACTATATTGGTGATTTCTGTATAAATATCATTGTTCGGCATATGCGGATAGTACCTATGGTATATACCAATTAGTTCTTCACACCCTTTTATTGTACTCGCTTTTCTTACATAAAGGCTTTCTAATGTATCTTTCCATATGCCAGCATATCTAAACCTATAATACTTATTAAGAAATGTGTTTTCAAACTCTTTAAAACACATATATCTATACAGTTTCATGTTCTCCCCACCTCCTAACAATTACAACAACATTATAGTCTCTTTAACGACTATTGTCAAGATAGTGATTATATTTTATCATTGTATCAAGGAATTCACGGGGGGTGATACGATGATAAGCTATGAGCCGTTCTGGCGGACGCTGAAGGCCTCGAACGAGTCGACTTATACGCTGATAAAGAAGCATAACATATCCAGCTCCACCATCGATAAGCTCCGCAAAAACAAGCCAATCACCACCACGACGATAAACGATCTCTGTATGATCCTCGCCTGCCCCGTTTCCGATATAATGAAATACGTTCCGTCGGACGCCGACCAGAGGTTGTAACGTCAAACGGAACGTATGTTTTATATACGATTTGCCGGTTTTGCCGGCGTTTTTTATTATGAGGATTGCCGCGAGTTTAGAGTTTAGAGTTATGATGCCGCTGACGCGTCAGTGATGAGTTCGCAGGCGGCGCGGAGCGCGCTCCACTCTTCGACGAGGCGGGGCAGGTCCCACGACGCGTTCGCGGGGCTGGTAGACGGCAGGCGCGTAAACCCGACGCCCGCCGGCGGAGGCGCGAAGCGCCCGAAAAGCTCCTCCGCCTTCGCGCCGTTGAAGAAGACGCGCCTGATATTCAGCTTCGCGATAAGCCCGCCGACGTCGTTGGGTATGACCTCGCAGATGCTCGCGTCGGCGGCGCCCTCTATCTCGCAGGAGGCGCAGACGTCCCAGAGCGCGACGCGGTTGCGCAGCAGGAGCGCCTTCTTATCCGCGACCGTCTCCGGCGTTTCCTCGCCGAAAACCGCGGCGAGCACGCGCCAGAAGCGGTTGTTCGGGTTGCCGTAATAGAAACCCGTCTCGCGCGAAAGCGGCGACGGCATCGTGCCGAGGACCAGCACGGCGCTGTTTTCGTCATAAACCGGCGCGATCTCGTGAACGACTTTTTCCTTTTTTCTCTTAAACACGGCTACAGCCCCATCTTCGTGAAAAGCAGCCAGCAGACGCCGTAGACGACCGGCTGGTGAAGCAGGTAGAAATACACGCTGTTGCGCCCGATGAACGACAGCGGCTTTATATCAAGCCCGCCGTATTTCACGTCGTACTCCTTCTCCTTCAGCCACCTGCCGAAGAAGTGCCCGGCGAGGAAGGCGAAGTAGTACGGTATCATCGGGTAGAAATCGCCGGAGACGAAGTCCCGCGTGACGAAGCCGAGGAAATACAGGTGCTTTATCTCCACCTCGACCGGGAAGACGAACACCGTCGCGAAGAAGGCCGCCATCCCCACCGCCGCTCCGAAAAGCGGATGCACCTGCGCGTGGAACGGGCGCATCAGCGCGACGACGATCATCGAAGCTCCGATCAGACTGAGTATCCCGTAGCGCACCGTCATATCCGGCGTCACGAGCGCCGAAAAGAGCGTCACGATCAGCCCGAACAGAAAGACTATGATTCCCCTGCGCAGCGGATTGCGCGAATAGTTCGTGCATATCCCGGACAGTATTATAAAGCAGACGGCGAAGAAATCGCGCAGGAAAAGCACGAACGGCGCGTCCACTATATGCAGGAAGCCGAAGTCCTTGCCGAACACCCAGTAGAGATCGAACGCGGTGTGGAATATGATGACGAGTATCATCATAAAGCCGCGCAGCGTATCGTAAAGCGCGATGCGCGAAGGGTCGGCGCGTTTGAAAAAGATGCCGTTTTCCATCAGACGTTGAACCTGAAGAGTATCACGTCGCCGTCGCGGACGACGTATTCCTTGCCCTCGCTGCGGTAGAGCCCCTTCTCGCGCGCGGCGGCGATGCTGCCGCAGGCGACGAGGTCTTCGTAGGAGACTATCTCGGCGCGGATAAAGCCGCGCTTGAAGTCGGTGTGTATCTTCCCCGCCGCGTCGGGCGCCTTTGTGCCCTTCGTGATCGTCCAGGCGCGGACCTCGGGCTGTCCGGCGGTGAAGTAGGATATGTAGCCGAGCAGCGCGTAGCACTCGCGGATGAGGCGGTTGAGCCCCGACTCCTCAAGCCCGATCTCCTCGAGGAACATCTTCCGCTCCTCGGGGTCGTCAAAGTCGTTGAGGTCCTGCTCCAGCTTCGCGCAGACGGGGATGATGCCCGCGTGCTCGCGCTCCGCGGTTTCGCGCAGGGCGCGGTAGCCGGCGTTGTTCTCGATGCCGCCGGCGAAGTCCGCCTCGCTCATGTTCGCCGCGTAGATGACCGGCTTGAGCGAAAGCAGCGACACCGTCTCGATGACGGCGCGTTCGTCATCCGTGCATTCGAAGCTGCGGGCGGGGTTGCCGTCGGAAAGGTGCTTCTCGAGGCGCTTCAGCAGGTCGTATTCCTTCTCGAACTTCTTGTCGCCGCCCTTCAGCGCCTTCGCAGTCTTGTCAATGCAGCGCTCGAGCACCTCGAGGTCGGCGAGGATAAGCTCGACGTTTATCGTTTCGCTGTCCGCGACCGGGTCGACGGACGCGCTGACGTGGGTGATGTTCTCATCCTCAAAGCAGCGGACGGTGTGAACGAGGGCGTCGACTTCGCGGATGTGCGAGAGGAACTTGTTGCCGAGCCCTTCGCCGGCGGAGGCGCCCTTGACGATGCCCGCAATGTCGACGAACTCCACCGTCGCGGGAGTCGTCTTGACGGGCGAATACATCTCCGTCAGCTTGTCCAGACGCGCGTCCGGCACGGGCACTACGCCGACGTTCGGCTCGATCGTGCAGAAGGGGTAGTTCGCCGCCTCCGCGCCGCCGCCGACAAGGGCGTTGAAGAGCGTTGATTTGCCGACGTTCGGCAGTCCGATTATTCCGATTTTCATATTTTCACATCCTCGCAATATTTGCACAAATATATTATATACCCGTTTAACGAAAATGTAAAGACGCGGTTTTTATCTTTCCCGCGCTTTACGCGCTGCATTTTTAACATTTTTTCCAATATTTTTAACTAATATTTGAAAAAATAGATTATAATAGAAGGTAGTAAGAAAGAAGGGATAATTATGACAGAAGATTTCAACAGAGATAACCCTACTCCCGAAAGCTACGAAAACCGGCAGTTCTCCGCTCCGCAGGCGGAGGCGCCCGATACCCCCGTTCAGCCGCAGCCCGCTCCGGCGGAGCACAACAGCTACGTCTGGGCCGAAGCCGCGCAGGATAAGAAAAAGAAGAAGGAGCACGGACGCGGATACGCCTTCGGCGTTTCGCTGCTCGCGATCCTGATATGCGCGGTGCTGGTGCTCGCCTCCTTCGGCGTCGTGCACATTGTGCAGAACGCCGGCGGCAGCAGCACGGCTCCCGAGTCTTCGACGGAAGCTCCGGTCGAGCAGAAGACCGGCTTCGACCTCAGCGGCCGCACCGAGGCCGACGAGATCTCCGTCAAGGACGCCGCGCAGAAGATACGCCCCGCGGTCGTCGGCGTCGTCAACTATAAGATGAACTCGCTGACCGCTTCCGGCTACGGCTCCGGCGTCATCATCAACGCCGAGGGCTACGTCGTGACCAACTACCACGTCATCGAGGGCGCGGACCGCGTCAAGATCGTGCTTTACGACAAGAAGGAAGCGCTCGCGAGCATCGTCGGCTCCGATCAGCAGACCGACCTCGCGGTGCTGCAGATAATCGAAGACGACACGATCAAGCACAGCGACCTCGTTTACGCCACCTTCGGCAACTCCGACGAGGTGCAGCTCGCCGAGACCGTCATCGCGATAGGCAACCCCGGCGGCCTTGAATTCGCCGGCACCGTCACCCGCGGCATCGTCTCCGGCATCAACGTCAAGACCGACCTTTCCGGCAACGTCAAGCTGATACAGACAGACGCGGCGATCAACCCCGGCAACTCCGGCGGCCCACTGATCGACCTCTACGGCAACGTCATCGGCATCACCTCGCAGAAGATAGTCGACACGCAGTATGAGGGAATGGGCTTCGCGATCCCCTCCAACACCGTCAAGCCCATCGTCGACAGCATAATGACCTACGGCTACGTGCCCGGCAGGCCGATGATCGGCATCAGCGGCAACACGATAGACGAATACGTCGCCTACTTCAACAACGTGCCGCGCGGAGTGCTGATAACCTCCGTCGACGCCAACACCGACGCCGCTGCGAAGGGGCTGAAGAAGAACGACATCATCACCTCCATCGGCGGAGTCACCGTCAAGACAATGGACGAACTCAACGCCGAGAAGGAGAAGTATTCCGCCGGCGACACCGTCGAGCTCGGCATCTACCGCTATTCCGAAGGCCGCTCCTTCACGGTGAGCGTCGTGCTCTCGGAGTACAAACCCACGGAAACGATGAACTGATCCGAACGCACCCCGACAGGGTTTTCATTTTAATTCCTTCCTATGCGAAACGCCGTCCCCCGGGACGGCGTTTCGTTTTATAATTATTTTTCGGGTTCGACGGTTTTCGGCATATTTCCGCGCTTGTCCGTGATATAATGCGTACATCGCAACTCCCTTCATATACCCTTTGACTTGCCGCTCCCGTGGCGGCGCCCGCCCGCAAGGGCGGTTCCTTCTCCGACAAGGCCGACCTGCATATCGGCACAGCCGAAAGGCAATAAAAGAGTCACCCGCGTTTGAACGTGCAAGCGCGGGTGACGCTGTTTTAGTGAATATTTTGCTCCAAAGGCGCGCAGCGCGTTCAGGCGGCTCCCTCAGACGCAGGGGCGATCTTGAGCCCGCGCAATTACGCGCCAAGCTTTTAGGAGCCAACAACCCCTCAGTCTTATTATCGGCTTTCAGCCGATAATAAGACAGCTCCCCTTGCACAGGGGAGCCTCGGTTGCGCCGACTCCATCGGCGGTGATATTATCGCTGCGCGGCTTACGAAAGCAGGACGTCGGCGATGCGGGCGGCGGCGTTGCCGTCGCCGTAGGGGTTCGCCGCGGACGCCATACGCGCGTATTCCGCATCGTCGTCGAGCAGGCGGCGGAACTCCGCGTAAACGGCGGCTTCGTCCGTGCCGACGAGCTTCAGCGCGCCGGTGGCGACGCCCTCGGGGCGTTCGGTCGTGCGGCGCAGGACGAGCACCGGCTTATTCAGCGCGGGCGCGTCCTCCTGTATGCCGCCGCTGTCGGTCAGCGCCAGGCAGCAGCGCGCGAGCATATTGTGGAAATCGAGCACGCCGAGCGGCTCGGTGAGCTTGATGCGGTCGCATCCCTCAAGCGCCTTCGCGGCCTCGCGCACGTTCGGGTTGAGGTGGACGGGATAGACGAGCTTGACGTCCGGCGTCTCCTCGACGGCGCGGCGCACGGCGGAAAAGATATTCGCGAATGGCTCGCCGAAGTTCTCGCGGCGGTGCGCGGTCATCAGCACGAGGCGGCTTCCCCGCGCCCAGTCGAGCAGCGGGTGCGCGTAGTCCTCGCGGACGGTCGTTTTCAGCGCGTCGATCTCGGTGTTGCCGGTGACAAAGACGCGCTCCGCGGGCACGCCCTCGCGCAGGAGGTTCTCCTTCGCCGCTTCGGTCGGGGCGAAATTATAGTCCGCGACTATCGTCACGGCGCGGCGGTTGAACTCCTCCGGATAAGGCGAGAAGATATCGCCGGTTCGAAGCCCCGCCTCGACGTGGCCGACCTTTATGCGCTTGTAGTAGGCGGAGAGCGCGGCGGCGAAGGTCGTCGTGGTGTCCCCGTGGACGAGCACAACGTCCGGATTTTCGGCGTCGAGCACGCGGTCCATGCCGGAAAGCACCTCGCGGTTTATATCAAACAGCGTTTGCCCCGGGCGCATTACGCCGAGGTTTATATCCGCGCCGACGCCGAACGCGTTCATCACGTCCGCCAGCATCTCCTTATGCTGCCCCGTGAGACAGACGCAAACGCCGCATCCCCTGCGGCGCAGTTCGATTATCACGGGACACATTTTGATAGCTTCCGGCCTCGTACCGAAAGCGGCAAGCACCTTCATTGGCGTTCCTCCGGTTTCGCTTTTCAGCGGCTGAAAATCACACAAGGGCGGACGAAACCGTCCGCCCTTGTGAAATGTGTGGTTGGAATCAAGCGACCCAAACAGCGTAAAGGACTATGGTAGAGTCGCCGATGGTCACGCTGTCGCAGTCGTTATAAGCGACAGCGCCGCCGGAAGTAAGCGACCAGCCGCCGAAGGTGTAGCCTTCTTTGGTGTATTCGCAGGCGGGGAGTTCAACGACCTGACCCTTGCTGAGGTTCTTGATCGGGTTCATAAGCCCGTAACCGCCGCCGGTGCTGAACAGGATCGCCTTCGGCTTGGGATCGGGATCGACCGGAGGATCTTCCGGGTCGGATCCGGAGCCGGAGTCGTCCGTCCAGATCGCGTAGAGTACGACGGACTTCACGCCGATGGTGAACTCGGCCTCGTCGGCGTATTCGACCTCGCCGTCAGCCGCGGTGGACCAGCCGGCGAAGGTCTTGCCTTCGCAGACGTAGGCAACCTTGTCGAGGTTGATGGTCTCGTTGACGTTCAGCTTGTGGGGAGTCATAAGACCGGTGCCTCCGTTGGGGCTGTAGATAACGGCGATATTGTTCTGCTTCCAGACCGCGAACAGCGCGAGATCGGAGTCAAGGGTGACTTCAGCCTTGTCGGCGTAGACGACTTCGCCTTCGGCGGAGGTCGCCCAGCCCTGGAACTTGAAGCCGCCGCGGGTAAACTCGTTGGCGTTCAGCGCGGTAGCGACACCGGTTTCGACTTCCTGATCGGCCATCTCGCCGTCGCCGCCGTTGGCGTTGAAGGTGACGGTCGCCACGAGCTGCTTCCAGACCGCGTAAAGCTTGAGGTCGGAGTCGGTGAGCGTGACTTCAGCCTTGTCGGCGTAGACGACTTCGCCGTCGGCGGAGGTCGCCCATCCGATGAACTCGCTGCCCGCTAAGATGAACTCGTTGGCGTTCAGCGCGGTAGCGACGCCGGCTTCGACTTCCTGATCGGCCATTTCGCCGTCGCCGCCGTTGGCGTTGAAGGTAACGACGAATTTATCGGCGTCGGCCCAGATGGCGTAGAGCGGAAGCTCCGCTTCGTCGCCGGTGAGGGTTATCGGCTCGGTGCCGTCGTAGACGACGGGACCGTCGGGGCTGGTGCCCCAGCCGACGAATCTGCTGCCGGGCTTGTCGAATTCGGGGGCCGGAAGCTCGGTGGGTTCGCCGGCGTTGATAACGACGGGATCCATATCGCCTTCGCCGCCGTTGGGATCAAAGGTAACGGTGGTGGTGAGCTGCTCCCAGAGGGCGAATATCTCATCGCCGTACTGAGTCATGAGCAGATCGCTGCCGATGGCTGCGCCGTCTTCGGTCTCGGACCAGCCGGCGAGCTTATAATACTCTCTGGTCACGTACTCGCCGTCGCCGAGCTCGTCAAGGATGCTGAAGCCGAGTCTGGCCTGCAGCTCGTCCTCGCCCGTCAGCGTGCCGCCGTTGGGGTTGAGCTTGAGCGCGGTGGTGACGTAGGCGTACACCCAGTCGTTCTCGTCGCCTCTGTTGGTGACCTGAACGCCGAGGACGCATTTGCCGTTAAGCTTGAGAGGAGTGAGCGGAAGCTCCTTGGCAAGCGCTTCGCCGGACAGTATGTCGGAAGCGTAGAAGCCCTTTGAGGTAACCTGAGCGTTCTGCCTGCCGTTCGTGGGGTCGGAGATGTCGTCGACGTTCTGGTAGACGTAGAACATGACGTATTCTTCTTCGCCGATGTTCTGCGCCTTCGCGTTGGCGGCAATAGTTCCGACCTCGGCGCCGTCAGCGTAGGTGTAGACCGCGCTGAGCTCCGAGACGGACTCGGAGGTCGGCACGGTATCGGCCGCGGCGAAAACCACCGCGCCGAAAAGCACCGACAGAGCTATGCACGCCGAGAGGAAGAACGAGGCAAGTCTTTTGCCTGTTTTCATTTTCATTGCGTACCTCCTCGAATTAAGCAACCTGGATGCCGGATTCGATGTCGATCCAGTTCAGCGAACCGGAGAGATCAACCTCGTCGTATACGATGTACATATCGACGTACTCGAAGGTGTTGGAGTTGAGGATCAGGGAAACGTCAGCCTTGGCTTCGCCCTTCTCGACGTAGACGGGGACGTAGAACAGAACGGTGGAACCGTCCTTCAGCTGAGCGGCGGCGATGACGTAAACGTCACGGTCCATATACCCGGCGTCGTTCTTGACGACCTCAATCTTGACTTCCTTGAAGCCGATGCCGTAGGCGGAATCGGTCACGGTGTGTTCGCCGAAGGTGTAGTCGGCGAGCGGGTTCTGCTCGTAGACGGCGAAGTATTCGGCGTCCGCGGTGATATTGGTGAAGTCGGTGACGGCTTCGCCGGTGCCCTCGGCGTTGTCGTACCAGCCGAGGAATCTGTAAGCGTAGCGGTCGGTGTCCGCGGGAGCGGTGACGCTGCCGCCTTCGGCGACTACGTTAGCAACGCTGACGGCGTCGTCGCCGTGGAAGTAGTTGAACCTCACGGTGTAGAGGACGGGTTCCTGCGTGCCGGCGACGTTGACGCTGATATAAACGTCGGACTTGATGTTTTCGACGGTGTAAAGACCGGAAGCGTCGGGAGTGAGCGTCTCGCCGTTGGCGGTGACGACGGCGTTCTCGCCGTCGACTCCGTCAGCGTACTCGACCGTGAAGGCGTAGCTGCCGTCGTACTTGACGGTGGTGTCATAGCCGTCGGCGGTCTTCACTTCGTAATCGACGGAGGTCGGAAGCGTGACGGTGTAGGTCTTCTCGGTCCATGTGGCAGTCAGCTCGATGTCGGCGGTGACTTCAGCGGAGAAGTCGTACGCGGCGCCGTTCAGCTGCCAGCCTGCGAAGTCGTAGCCTTCCTTCTCGGGAGCAGCGGGCTCGACGGCCTTGCCGCCCTTGATGACGGTCTGCGAAGCGACGTCGCTGCCGCCGTCGGAGTTGAAGGAAACGGTGCAGCTCGCGAATTCATAAACCGCGAACAGATCGATATCGCCGGTCACCGCGGTCTCGAAGTCGTACTCAGCGGCTCCGAGGTACCAGGCGACGAAGGCGTGACCGTCGGGAAGGTTGTCGGCGGCGTTGTCTTTGCCCCAGACGGCCTTCTCGCCGTACTCAACCTCTTCGTTCTTGACAACGGCGAGCTCGCCGTCGACGTAGGCGTAGTAGTTGACGTTGTTGACTATCTTCGTGAGGTAGTAGTCGACGAAGACGTCGCCGTCGGGAACGACGAAGAGTATCGCGAGGTCGTTCAGACGGATGAAATCAAGAGGCTCGCCGAACGCGCCGTCCATGGCGGTGACGTAGAGCTCGGAGACTTCATAGCCCTCGGGAACGGTGCTGAGGGAGATCCAGTTGTCGCCGGGTCTGACGTTCCACTCGGCGGTCAGATCGTCGAGGACCTCGGTCTCGTTGACGATGTATCTCTCGGTGACGGTGTAGGCGTTTCTGCGCCACACGATCGTGACGTCAACGTCTGCTTCGGGCTGCGTGAAGGTGAGCGTCGTATCGCCGACAAGCGCGGCGTCGATAAATTCATGGAAAGGAGCAATTTCCGCAACGATGTAATACTCAGCGATCATGTAGTCCGCGCCCGGAGCTTCGAGCGTGACGGATGTTTCGGAACCCGCGGGATTGTTGTTGATCTCGCGGCTGCTGATGAGGAGGCCGCTCTCGTCGACGTTGGAAACCGTTACTTTGAACATATTGGCCTTCCAATCGATGTTGACGATGACGTCGTCCTCGGGCATTTCAAAGGAGTAGACGTTCTCGCCGACGGCGACAAGATCGTACGAGACGGTTTCGTCGGCGGCGCTGACGGCGGTGATCTCATTGATCACGTAGCCGTCTTCGTATCCGGCGGGAGCGGTCGCGATGATGATCGCGGTGGTGCCGGCGTCGGTGGGAACGGTTTCGGTCTCGATCACCTGGCCGTTGACGAGGTCGTTGATCGTGACGTTGAAGGTGATCTTCTTGAGCACGACGGTGACGTCAACGTCAGCCTCGGGCATCGTGAAGTAGTAGGCGCCGGCGAGGTTGCCGACGTTCAGAACCTCGACGAAGAGACCGTTCACGGCGGTGGTGGCGATGACGTCTTCAACGGCGTAGCCGTCGGGAACGTCGATCGCGAAGATGTGCTTGTCGCCGACCATAACGCCGGTGTCGGTCCACTCGGCGACGACGTCGGTTCCGTCATAGGACGCGTAGTTCACGTCGAAGAGCACGGACTTGTAAATGATGACGACGTCGACCTTAGCGGCGGGCATCGTGAAGGAGTAGGATCCGTTGCCGAGATCCTCGACGTCGATCACCTCAACGAAGGTATCGCTGATGGTGGCGAGCGCGAAGACGTCTTCGACGGCGTATCCGGCGGGAGCGTTACCCGCAAAGACGAAGGTCGAACCGACGGCGATGTCCTCGACCGTCCACTGATCGGCGATCTCGCTTCCCTTGTAGGAAACGAAGTCGATGTCGAACAGAGTCGCGGTGAAGTCGACCGTGAGGGTGACGTTGCCTTCCGGCATATCGAAGTAGTAAGCGCCGGCGATGGAATCGAGCGCGAAGACTTCGACGAACGCGTCGCCGGTCTCATAGGTGCCGAAAATCTCGCTTACGGCGTAGCCCTGAGGCGCTTCGACGGTGAAGATGACCTTATCGCCGACGTTGGCGGAGTCGGGGCCGACGTAGTAATCGGTATCGTCAACCGTGCCGTCCTCGAAAACGTTCACGGCGGTAATGGTGAACTGCGACTTGGCATAGACCAGGCAGATCTTGACTTCGCCCTCGGGCATATCGAAGTAATACGCGCCGGCGATGGAGTCGATCGGGAACACTTCGACGAACGCGGTTCCCGCGGTCATAACGCCGTAGATTTCCTTGAGGGTATAGCCGTCGGGATTGGCGACGGTGAAGAACACTCTCTCGCCGACAACGGCGGTGTCGGCGCCGTCGTAATAAACGGTGTCGTCATCGTTGCCGTCCTCGAAGATATTCGCGGAGGTAATGCCGTATTCGGTGTTGCTGTAGATCAGGTGAACGGTGACGGGCGCGTCGGGCATTACGAAGGAGTAAGCGCCGGCGATCTCCTCAAGTTCAACGACCTCGACGAAGTCCATTCCGGCTCCGGCGGTGACGAATACTTCGGGCGCACTGTAGCCGTTGATCTCGGCGCCGTAGAAGACTACGGTCTCACCGGGATCCGCGGTGGCGGGTCCGTTGTAATAGGTCTCCGGATCGGCGCTCTCGGCTCCGTCAAACAGCGCGACGGGAGTGATGTCGTGCCTGTTGGCGGTGTAGACGACGTTGATGGTTATCGGCTGATCGGGCATCGTCAGTCTGTAGCTGTTCGCGCCGATGTTCTCGATCGGGAGATCGAGCAGGGTCGCGAAGGACGTGCCGGCGTAACCGAGAACGTAGATGGTATCGACGGCGTATCCCGCCTTGGGATCGACGTTGAAGACAACGGCGTCGCCCGCGGCTATCTCATCGTCGATGATGACCTGATAGTCCGCGTCGTCGCTGTGTCCGCCGTCATAAATGTGGTTGACGACGGCGCTGTTAAGTATGCAGCGGTAGATGACGTTCATCTCGAGGTCGTAGTCAGGCATCGTGATGTGATAAACGCCCTGAACGGGATTATCATACTGAAGGTCTTCTACGAACAGCGAGAAGTCGGCTCCGCTGGGAGTCGTAAAGTAAACGTCCTCGATGATGTAGCCCTGCGGAGCGATGACCGTTACGAGAGGAGTCTCCCCCTCCTCGTAGGAGCCGTAAAGCTCGTCATACGAGTTGGCGGCGTTGTAGCCGTCGCTGAAAATGTGGTTGATGGTTATACCGTGCTGCCCAGCGGCGCTCGCGGTGAGCGCGACAGGTGAAATCACCAGAGTGCTGAGCAGGAGCATAACAACTAAGCATGAAGACAGTATTGAAGTCAATACTTTTTTGGTGTTAGAACTCTTCAATGTTAGTGCTCCTTTCCAATAGTTGTTGTGTAATCAAAACCCGGCAGTAAGCATGACGTCGGCAGTGCCGCCTCTATCATGCCGAAAGCAGGTAAGATAACCGAAGTTTGCGCGAAAGATGCTTTCATTCTGTCACTCCTCTTTGCGGTCGAAAAGACCGGTCAAATGAATCGACGGCGTCTCTCTCGTAGACGAGTGAATACGCGGCGTCCCCTCCTGCGCCCGTCGAACGCGGGGGCGCGGCGCTTGTCCGGCGGAAAAACTCCGCGCGCTTTTTCACAGTACGCAAAGCGAGCGCTTCGGGACACTTTTCCACCCGGAAACACTATCACCCGTATATATACGATTGTATTATAGCAATCAGATGCCGATTTTGTCAAGGGTTTTGTGAAAAAAGCGCAAAAAAATATAATGGAAATGTGATAAGTTTATCCGATCGGCGGGCCGGGACTTTCTACATAATAAATATACGTTCCGCGTGACCGGCGCGCCCGTTCTCCCCCGCCGCGCACGCTTGCGCCTTTCCCGCCGCGCCCCGCGTGAAACGGCGCGGTATCACAAACGCAAAAACGCGGAGCCGTCCGAAGACGACTCCGCGTTCAGCGGTATTATTTACATATTACCTGTGCGGTCGGCTCGCGCCTCCCGCTTGTCGCGGCGCAAACTCAGAGCTTGACGCCGGTGACGGTGAGGATGCCTGCGGCGTCGACGGTGCCTTCATAGTTGACGGGCTTGCCGTCGATGAAGAACCACGCGCTGACGGTCTGGCCGGCGCGGGAGGTTCCGACGTAGGAGGTGACCGTCAGGTCGCCGTCGTAAACGTCGTCGATCTCTTCGCCGTTGACGGTGAAGCTGAAGCTCTTGAAGAGGACCAGCTTCGGCAGGCCGGAGTTGTCCTTGCCGGAGGCACGGAGCAGAGCCAGATACGCGGGCTCCTTGTGGGTGATTTCGGTCACGTGCATCTCGACGTTCTGCATGAACTCGCCGGTGACGACGAGGTCGGTGTTGGTGTCCTCATCCTCGAGGGAGGCGGGCTCATACGGAGCGGGATTGACGGTCAGGACGACTCTCGCTTCGATGATCTCGTAGAGATCGATGAAGTTGGCGTCCGGAGTGAAGACGACGTCAAACGCGCTGCCGGTCTGGCTGGAGAGCGGCTGAGCGTCCGGAGTTACCCAGGACCAGGTGCCGGTCACGATGCCGGTGTCCGCGCCGGAGAGGACGGAGTCGCCGACGGTCTGCGGATACTGGATCGCGGAGGCGGTGGGCAGCGTGTAGCCCTTGATGACGCCCTTGCCGATGGTTCCGGTAGGATCGGAAGCGACGGTGTCGAGCGCGTTGTCGGAAACGACGACCGCGTAGACGAAGGAGCCGATGTCGGCGGCGGCGATCGTGTAGGTCTCGCCGGTGCCGACGGTTTCGCCCGCTTCGTTGCGCCACTCGATGGCGTAAACGCCGCCGAGATATTCGGGAACGTCGGTGACCGTGGCGGTCAGGACTTCGTCGTATCTCTCGGTGCCGCTGATGGTGACGACAGTGCCGGCGACGGAGCCCTTCGCGGTGGTGATTTCAACCGCGACGGAAACGTCGGAAGCGATGTGATCGTCATTCTCGGCGATGTAGGCGCTGATCGCGTAGGCGGTGTTCGGGAGCAGGCCGGTGAAGACGTTGCTGTCCTGCCACTCGCCGTCGTTCAGCTTATACTTGGCTCCCGTGATGGGGGTAACGGTGATGGAGGTATCGGTGGTCTCGGCCATCTCGACGACAGGAGTCTCGGGCTTGTCGATGATCCTCTGGAGGACCTTCGCGGCGGCGGCGATATCGGTCGCGGCCGCATCGAGGTCGTAGTAAGCGTCAACGCCGGCGGCGATTTCGGTCGCCCACAGGGTCGCGTCGATCGCCTTGACGGCGTCGATGTTCGCCTTAAGAGCGGAACGGTCGACAGCGTCGAACTTATCGTTGACTTCCTTGACAGCGGCGGTCGCTTCGAGTACGTCATCCTGATCAACGGAGCTCTTGGCGGCTTCGGCTTCGGCGATGAGATCGGCGTACTTGTTATCGAAGTCGTAGCCCTGAAGCTTCGTAATCTCGGTTTCAAGAGCGGTGACGTCGGCCTGAGTCGGGGCGACGATCGTCTTGTAGCCGCGGAGGTCGGAAACGGCGACCGTGGTGCCGTTCTCGGCGCCGTAGGCTTCGATGATGAAGACGATAACGTTCTCAAGCTCGGTCTGCGCGAACTTCGCGGACCAGAAGGCCGCCTCGAAGTAGCTGAACGGAATGTTGATATAGCCGTCCGCGGCAACGTATTCGGGCTTGATCTTCATCGCGTACATTTCTCTGTGGCCGGAGAAAGGAGCGCTCGGAGCGCAGTTGGAGAGACCGATAAGGATTCTCTCAACGGGCTTATCCGCCTCGAGCTTGAAGCGGATACCTTCCGCCTTGGAAAGTCCGGCGACGTTGAGCGCCGGGAAAGCGCCGTTTTCATCAGGCTGCAGGGTCTGACTGCGGTCCATGTTCTTCCAGCCCATGGCCTTGCCGGTGAAGTCGGCGGTCGCGGTCATGGAGAGGTTGCCGTCAGCAGCAAAGGTGGTGTTTCTGGAGAAGTCGCCGGCGTTCCAGGCGCCGTTGACGTTAAGTCCTTCGCCGATGGAGTCGCACAGCTTGTCGCTGTTCGCGGTAACGGTGGCGTTGACGTCGTCGGTGGTCCAGCCTTCCATCAGGTTGCCGGTAACGGTCTTGACGTTGGCGGGAACGAGGTTCGCCTTGGCGGCGGCAGCGGCGTCAACGTCGAGCGCCGCGGCGGCCTGAGCAAGAGGAGCCCAGCTCTCGGGAGTATAGTTGTACTCCCAATAGTTGCCGATAATGGCCTCCTTGATGCAGCCGTTGATGATGTCGGTCTGCGCGTCGACTTCGCTCTGGAAAGCGGCGTATTCGTCATAGACTGCCTGCGCCGCGGCGAGCTGAGAGGCGTATGCGGTGGAGTTGAGGCCGGTCAGCGTCGCGATA
Organism: Clostridia bacterium; assembly: GCA_017620395.1. Classification (NCBI taxonomy): domain Bacteria; kingdom Bacillati; phylum Bacillota; class Clostridia; species Clostridia bacterium. The sequence continues at coordinate 74,828 of JAFZQJ010000018.1, forward strand.
GCTTCGCCGAGAGCGGTCTTGTCAGCGGGCCCCGTTCTGAACAGCTGCATATCGGACAGATACAGCGCACCGCCGTTATAGCTACTGGAAGAGTTGAAGTTGCTGGTCTGGACAATGAGCTTGATATTGTCGTAAATCCAGCTGTAGCCGCCGTACTTCTCGAAGAACTTCGTGCTGGAACTCCAGCCGCTTACGAAATCCTTGAAGTAGAAGTAGTAATAACCGTCGTGATAGACAGCGGTATAGGCGTTGTCGGGATCATCGGGGTTATTCTCGAATGTCTTATCGGTGGCGTAAGGATAACTGGTGTTGTTCCAGGATTTCGCACCGGACCCGACGAGCATAAGCTGAACTATATGCTGCTTGGCGGAAGCCGCATTAAAGCTGGGCTTGTCGCCGTAAGAGTTCTGGATGGCGATCCTGATGCCGTCGAACGCATTCATCTTATTGACCGCCTTGTAGTCGCCGAAGATATCGCCGAGCTGGCTGACGGCGGCTCTGTCCGCGACGTTGGAGGAGGTGGAGAAGACCGCGGACCAGGAGTTCGGAGTGTTAGTGCCGAGCTCGAGCTTCAGCGCCTGAGTGGCCTGACCGACGGTGTGGTGGTTGACCAGTTCGGCCTTCGTGCCGGAATCGCTACCGGCAAGAGCGGACTGCGCGTTATAGGCGTCGACAGTTGCCTGAGTCCAGTTCTGGATGCCGGGGAGCTGCTGGAAGATATAATCCTTATCGAACGCGTCGGCATTGAGCGCGCTCTTGAGAATGGCGGTCTGCGCATCGACCTGCTCCTGAGTAGTGGCGGTGTCTTTATAGACCGTTTCCGCGGAGCTAATCAGAGCGGCGTCGACGTTGGCCGCCTTCGCGTCACGGATGGCTCTGTGGAGCTCCGTGGTATCGGCTGCGCCGATCAGGAACGCGTCCTCGATCCAGAACTTGACGTCTACGGACGGAGAAGCCGTCTTGAACGCAAAGTTCATCGTGATGGAGTCGACGATTCCGTCATACGCCTTGTCGATCGTATCGATTCCGCTTCTGTCGTAGCCGTTGACGGTAAGGGCGGAAAGGTCGAATACCCAGTAGCCGTTGATCTTGGTGGGCGACTTGGCGTAAACGACCACGCCGTGATAATTGTCATCACTCGGAAGGGTCTGAGACGTGCCGAGGGTGACCTGCGAGATCTTGTTGAACGCGGACTGGAACGCAGCATCGCCGTTGACCTTTATCGCGAGCTTCGACTTGTTGGAAATTTCCGCGTCGCCGAAGATATCGACGCTATCGATCAGATCAATCCTGTTATAGAAGGTAGCGTTCTTTGCGGTGGATATATAACCGTAAAGTCCCCACTGGTCGCCTTCGGCAGGAGTCGTCGCAGAAATGATGAGCTTGCCCTGAGCGTCCTTGGAATAAGTAACGTTAGACAGGTTCTTCGCAGTAGACTGCCAGCCGTTCTTAACGCCCATCTTCGCCGCCTGGCTCAGAGTATACTGGTTGATCAGCGGAAGGTGCATGATGGCGCCGGACATAAGTCCTCTGGCGGCGTTGATCTGCTCCTGAGTAGCGGTGGGATCTTTATAGACCGCCTCGGCAGCGGTAACGTCGAGTCCGTTCGCTTTGCCGTTGGCAATGTCGTTGTAAAGCAGTCTCGAATCGGTTTCGCCTATGACGCAGAAGTCTTCGATCCAGAACTGGATTTCCGACGAGGCGGTGCCGAACTGCATCGCGAAGTTCACGGAGTCAAGGATTCCGTCATAGGTCTCGGGAATGCTGAATACCGTGTTGCTGTTGCCGCTGTCGTAAGTGGCGCCGGCGAAATCATATACGTAATAATCGCCCTGCTTCACGCCGTTCTCGAGCTTGACGATAGCGATCTGCTTGCTGCTGTTGAGGGTAAGGTTTACCTTCTTCAATTGAGCAAAGAACGTATCGTTACCGCCGAACTTGATAGCGATGCCCTTCTTGTTGGAGAGCTCAGCGTCACCGAAAACGTTGATGCTGTTGATAAGCCCGACCTTCTTGATGGGGTTCGCGCGCGCGGAGGTGCTCCATACGAAATAGCTTCTGCCGTAATAGAGCTCGCTTCCGGTAGTGGCGTTGAAAACGACTCTGCCCTGTTCGTCCTTGGTAAGAGTGACATTGGAGGCGTTTCTGGCATCGGACCAGTAGTCGTTATGTATCGAGTTGTTGCCCGACACGACCATTTTTAGCAGTTCCGCATCGGTATACTGGTTGACGAAGGGGATGCTCATCCAAACGTCATCGTTCTCTATCTCGGCGGAGGCGTTGAAAACGACTACTCCGCTGAACAGAGCCAGTACCATCGCGAAAGCAAGCAGGGTACTAAGGATTTTTTTCATTTTGTTGCTTCCTCTTTTCTTGAATAATTTTCGCGAAATTGGGTTTGCTTTGATCGACTGAACATAGGTTTCGATCGGACGGTTTCGTTTGCGCCGATGGGTGACGGCGCGCGTCCGGTCATTTTTGCATCACTCCTCCTTGATTGTCGGGTTTTTATATACATTTATTTCGCTGCTGAATCTACCCGGCGGCGAAAGTATCGGACGGCGGCGTTCTTCGCTTTTTCTCCTCACAAAAAACACTACCACCCCGTATATATACGCTTGTATTATAACAATTCTATCACACAATTGTCAAGTGTTTTGGGCAAAAAGCATAAAAAAGCTCGACGCTTTTGGCTATTTTGCGCAAAACGCGGCAATAAGGCGCGGGGGCCGGCGGACGTCTGCACGGACGGGCAACGCCCTTCCCTACGGTTTGCGCTTGCGGCGACGCGAAGCGTCTTTTCACGCTGTCTCGCTGAGAAGGACAGCTCGTCTTTAAGATCCTTCGACTGCGCGATGCTTCGCATCGCTCCGCTCAGGATGACAGACGCGCTGCATAGGGATAATTCAAATCGCCGCAGGCGATTTGTTCCTTCACTATTCACTCTTCACTCTTCACTATTATCTGCGAACGCCCCGCGTTCGCCCGCCTCCCCTGCCCCGGAAAAAACAAAAACGCGGAGCCGTCAAAGACGACTCCGCGTTCAGAGGTATTAACCTATGCGTTCGGCGTTCGCCTCACGCTTTTGAGAAGTTATCCTCAGAGGATGACGTTCTCAACGACCAGCAGACCGGTCGGATCGACGGTGCCGCCGAAGTTCGTGGGCTTGTTGCCGACGAAGAACCAGGTGCTGTAATCCTGGCCCGCGCGGTTCGCGCCGACGAAGGAGGTGACGGTCAGGCCGCCGGTGTAGAGGTCGGTGATCTCTTCACCGTTGTAGGTGAAGGTGATGCGCTTGAAGAGCACCAGCTTCTTGAGACCGGAGGTGTCCTTGCTGGAAGCACGAAGCAGGGACTGATAGGCGGGCTCAGCGTAGCCGATGGGCTCAACGTGCATCTCGACGCCGGCCATGAACTGGCCGCTGACGGTCATGCCGTTGACGTCGGTAAAGGTCGTGTCGCCATACGCGGGAGCGTTGACGGTCACGGCGATATCGGCCTCGATGCCTTCATACAGATCCGCAAACGCGGCGTCCGGAGTGAAGGTGATCGCGAACAGGCTGCCGCTCTGGGAGATCAGAGGTCTGGTCTCGGGAGCCGCCCAGGCCCAGGTGCCGGTGACGGTTCCGGTGTCGCCTCCGCTGAGGACGGAGTCGGCCAGAGTCTGAGGATAAGTGATCTCGCCGGCAGTCGGCAGAGTGTAATTCTTGATGACGCCCTTGCCGATGGTTCCGGTCGCGTCGCTCTTGACGGTGTCGGAAGCGACGTCGGAAACGAGCTCAGCGTAAACCGTGGTGCCGATTTCGTCGGCAGCGAGGACGTAGGTCTCGCCGGTGCCGATCTTCTCGCCGTCGGCGTTGTGCCACTCGATCGTGTAGTTCGTGCCGATGAGTTCCGGTACGTCGGCGACGGTGGCGGTCAGGGTCTCGTCATACTTCTCGGTGCCGCTGACGGTGACGGTAGCTTCGCCGAAGCTGGTCTTGGCGGTCGTCACGTTAACGACGGTGGCTTCGGAAGCGATGAAGTCGTCGGTCGCCTTGATGCGGACGGAGAGCTGATACTCAACGTTGGCGCCGAGGTTCTCGAAGACGTTGCTGTCCTGCCATTCGCCGGTGCCGAGCTTGTATTCGGCGCCTTCAACGGCGGTGACGGTGATGCTGCTGTCGGTAACCTCATAGGTCACGGTCGGGGCAGCGGGCTGGTCGATGATTCTCTGCAGCGCCTTGGTGGCGGCAGCGACGTCGTCGGCGGTAGCGGTCTCGTCGTAGTAGGCGGCGATGCCGGCGGCTACTTCGTCGGGATACTTGGTCGCGTCGACCTTGCTGATGGCTTCCTTCAGAGCCGGACGGCCGTCGGACTCGAGCTCGTCAACTATCGCCTGGATAGCAGCGGTGGCGTCGAGGACGTCGTCATGGTCTTCGGAGGTCTTGGTCGCTTCGGCAGCCGTGATGTCGGCGGCGAAGCGATTGTCGATGTCGTCGGCCTTGAGGGTCGCGATGACGGCTTCGAGGGCGGCGATCTCTTCCGCGGACGGAGGAACGATCGTGGTGTAGCCCTTGACGTCGGCGAGCTTCAACTCGGTGCCTTCTTCGGCGCCGTAAGCTTCGACGATGAAGACGATGACGTCTTCGAGCTCATCCTGCGCAAACGCGTTGCACCAGAAGGCCTTCTCGAAGTAGCTGAACGGGATGTTGATGTAGCCGTCTTCAGCAACGAATTCGGGCTTGATCTTCATCGCGTACATCTCGCGGACGAACTTGGAGCAGTTGGACAGACCGATGAGGATTCTCTCGATGGGCTTGTTGGCCTCGATCTTGAGACGGATACCTTCGGCCTTGGAGAGACCGGCAACGGTCAGCGCCGGATAAGCGCCGTTCTTGTCGGGCTGCAGGGTCTCGCTGCGGTCCATGTTCTTCCAGCCCATGGCCTTGCCGGTGAAGTCGGCGGTCGCGGTCATAACGAACGCGCCGTCAGCATCTATCGCAAAGGTGGTGTTTCTGGAGAAGTCGCCGGCGTTCCAGGCGTTGTTGATGTTGAGGCCTTCGCCGATGGAGTCGCAGAGCTTGTCGCTGTTCGCGGTGACGACAGCGTTGACAGCCTCGGTGGTCCAGCCGGTGAAGAAGTCTTCGGTTACGGTCTTGACGTTTCTGAGAACCAGCTCGCCGATGGCGGTGCGGGTGGCGTCGAGGTCGCCGCTGTTGACGGCGGTCTGCAGAGCGGCCCAGCTCTCATCGGTGTAGTTGCTTTCCCAGAGGTCGGCGATCAGATCCTGAGTGGTCAGGGCTCTGTAGCCGCGGACGTCGGAGAGCTTCAGCTCGGTGCCTTCTTCGGCGCCGTAAGCTTCGACGATGAAGACGATGACGTCTTCAAGCTCATCCTGCGCAAACGCGCTGCACCAGAAGGCCTTCTCGAAGTAGCTGAACGGGATGTTGATGTAGCCGTCTTCTTCAACGAATTCGGGCTTGATCTTCATCGCGTACATCTCGCGAACGAACTTGGAGCAGTTGGACAGACCGATAAGGATTCTCTCGATGGGCTTGTTGGCCTCAATCTTCATGCGGATACCTTCCGCCTCGGAAAGTCCCTTGACGGTCAGCGCCGGATAAGCGCCGTTCTTGTCTGGCTGCAGGGTCTCGCTGCGGTCCATGTTCTTCCAGCCCATGGCCTTGCCGGTGAAGTCGGCGGTCGCAGTCATGGAGAACCAGCCGTCGCCCGCGTCGAACGTGGTGTTTCTGGAGAAGTCGCCGGCGTTCCAGGCGTTGTTGATGTTGAGGCCTTCGCCGATGGAGTCGCAGAGCTTGTCGCTGTTCGCGGTGACGACAGCGTTGACAGCCTCATTGGTCCAACCCTTGAAGAAGCTGTCGGTCGTCGCGATGGTCTCGTAAGGAGCGAGCAGCGCAAGAGCGGCGTCGCGTTCTTCAACGGTCTTCGCGGCAGCGATGGCGTCTTCATAAGCGGCCCAGCTGTCGGCGGTGTAGTTGTACTGCCACAGGTTGGTCAGAGATTCTTCGTCAATGTCGAAGTCTCTGCCGACGTAACCGTACATATCGGAAATTCTGATAGTGGTAAACTTGGAAACGTTGTAAGCTTCAATAATGAAGACTATGACGTCCTCGAGCTCGTTCTGGGCGAACGCATCGCACCACCAGGCCTTCTCGAAAACGCTGAACGGAATGTTGATGTAACCGTCTTCCGCAGCGTATTCGGGCTTGATCTGGGTCGCGTACATCTCGCGGACGAACTTGGAGCAGTTGGACAGACCGATGAGCAGTCTTTCCGCAGTGCCGTCCTCGACTTCGATCTTGAAGCGGACGCCGTCGGCCTTGGAGAGTCCGGTAACGTTCATCGCCGGATAAGCGCCGTTGTCAGCGGTCTGCAGGGTCTTGCTGCGGTCCATATTCTTCCAGCCCATGGACTTGCCGGTGAAGTCGGCGGTAGCCATCATGGAGAAGTTGTTGTTCGCTTCGAAGGAAGTGTTGTTGGAGAAGTCGCCGTTGTTCCATACGTTCGGAGCGTTGAGGCCGTCGCCGATGGAGTCGCAGAGCTTGCCGCTGTTGGCGTTGACGGTATTGTTGACGTCTCTCGTGGTCCAGCCTTCGAAGAAGTTGCCGGTAACGGGCTTGACAAAGAGGGGCTCAAGCGCGGCCTTGGCAGCGATGAGGGCGTCCTTGTCGCCGGCTTCGGCAGCCGCCTGAACGGCAGCCCAGCTGTCGGAGGTGTAGTTGTACTCCCACAGATCGCCGACGTAATCGGCGGGATCGAAGGGCTTGTAGCCGGTGAGGTCGGAGATGGTCAGCTTCGTGCCGTCGGTCACGCCGTAAGCTTCGACGATGAGGACCTTGACGTCAGCGATATTCTCCTCGGTGAACGCGGTGCCCCACCAGGCCTTCTCAAAGGCGCTGAACGGGAGGTTGATGTAACCTTCCTCGTCGAAGTAATCGGGAAGTATCTTGGTGACGTACATTTCCTTATTGCCGCCCGAGCCGCAGTTGGAAAGACCGACGAGCAGTCTCTCGAAGGAACCGCCTTCAACGTCCAGCTTGAAGCGGATGCCGGCGCCGTTCTCGATGCCGACGGTGTTAAGGATAGGATATGCGCCCGCGGAAGCGGTGTTCATCGTGGTACGGTCGAGGTTCTTCCAGCCCATGGACTTGCCGGTGAAGTCGGCGGTCGCGGTCATGGAGAAGTTGTTGTTCGCCTCGAACACGGTGTTGTTGGAGAAGTCGCCGCCGTTCCAGACGTTCGGAGCGTTGAGTCCGTCGCCGATGGAATCGCAGAGTCTGTCGGCATTAAGAGTGACAGGCGCGTTGACGTTCTCGGTGGTCCAGCCCTGCATCATGTTATCGGTGGTGAGATCGATGACGGCGGGCTTGAGGTTGGCCTTCGCTTCGGCTATTGCCGGCACGTCGCGGGCTTCAACCGCGGCTTCGAGAGCGGCCCAGGATTCTTCGGTGTAGTTGGGCGCCCAGAGTCCCTCGGTGGGATCGGCAAGAGCGTTTCTGAAGAGCTGCATGTCGGAGACGACGAGTCTCTTCCATTCGGTGTTACAACCGCCGCCGACGTAGCTCATCTGGAAGTTGCCGTAAAGCTGAGTGGTGTTGGCGTACTGGGAGAGGACCTGATCGGCCCAGCCGCTCTTCATGTCGTCGAAGTAGAAGTAGAGGTAACCGTCCTCATAGTTCGGGAACAGCTCGCCGCTGGCGCAGCTGTAGTCGCAGGAGAAGGTCGGATACCAGGTGTTGTTGAAGGCCTTCTGGCCGGAGCCGACCAGCTTGAAGCTGATGTTGACTCTCTTGTGTCCGTCCCAGCTGTAGGTAACGGGATCTCCGCCGCCGGTCGCGGTCGTGGAGATACCGATACGGATGCCGTCGTACTTCTGGAGTTCGCCGATAGCCTTGTAGGCGCCGAAAACGTCGCCGTTCTGCTGCTCGGCGGCAGTATCGGTGCTGGTCTGGGTGCCCCATATCTGAGTATAGTTGTTGGGCTTATAGTCCTTGGTCGGGAGCAGGCCGTGAGTCGAGTTGCCTCTCATAACGCCGGCCTTGTCATAGAACTGCATCGCAGTACCGACAGCGCCGGAATCGGCGAGCGCGGCGGCGTTGGTCAGATCGAGGTTGTCCTGAGTCCAGTCATTGAAGCCGGGCAGGTCGACAAACTCGAGGCCTTCGGATCTCTTGACGTTTCTGACGTAGCCCTGGAAGTCGGAGAAGTATACGGTCTCCGGGGCGCCGTACATCAGGAAGGAGATACCGTCGAGCTTGTTGAGCTCGTCGGAGAGCAGCTGCTCGGTATTGGTCGTGCTCGCTCTGTAAATACGGCCGAAGTCGATGAAGTTGTAGCCGTCTTCGTCGATAGAGGGCTTGCCTCTGTAATACCAGTAGTTGCCCCAGCCGCTGGCCTGAACGACGAATCTGTACTGGCCGTAGAAGCTGACGGGCTTGCCGTCGGCGTCGGTCAGCTTGAAGCGGATACCGTCCATATCGCCGAGCTTCTTGGAAGCATCAACGGGAGTCCAGGGGCTGTTCGCCAGCGTCGCGCCGTTGCTCTTGACGTAGGTAACGATCGACTGAGTGTAGCCGCTCGTGCTGGCAGGATTGTGGGTGAGCTTAATCTCGCCGGCGTTCTCGGTCAGCTCAAGCTTGCTGACAACGGCGTTATAAATCTTGCCGTCAACGTAACCGATGTTGCCGGAGAGGGTGTCGAGCTCGGCCTGGGTGGTCTGGGTGAAACCGACCAGATCGTAATACTCGTAAGGATGCAGCACGGTGTTCAGCGCTGCGGCAGCGGCGTCAACGTCGTCCTGCGTGGCGGTATCGCTGAAATACAGCTCTCTTTCCGCGGTGCAGTCGATGCCTTCGGCCTCGGCTTCAACGATCAGCTCGCCGAGCTTCTCGGTGTCGTTGCGGCCGACAAGGTACATATCCTCTACGACGAAAGCGAGCTTCGCTTCGCCGACGTTCATGTTGATCTGGACCTTGGTCTGATCGATCGTGTGGAAGAAAGCGTCCTTGAAGGTCGGGCAGTCATAGTACCAGCTCGCGCCGACGAACTGAGCGCCGGTGAAGTCAAAGTAGAAGTAGCCGTTCTGCTTGGTCGGATTCTTGAAGTCGATCGCGACGGCCTTGGTGGAGCTGCCGAGGGTAAGGAACATACCCTTCGCATCGTCTATGCTGGCGGTAGCGTCATAGCCGTCGACGTCGGCGAACTTAACGGCAATGGCGGACTTGTTGGAGAAATCCGCACCCTTAAAGATTTTGATGCCGTCGACCAGCGCGTTCTTCGCCCACTGATCGATACCCTTCGCGGTGTCGAACTGGAAGTAGTAGTTACCCCAGCTGGCAGTCGCGCCGGTGGTGCCGATGATGACGGTCTTTCCGTCACCGGTCTTGTCGAAAGACACGGTGCCGTTAGTACCCTTCGCCATCTGTTGCGCTTGCGCAAGCGTGTACTGGTTGATAAACGGAATATGGAATTCCTGAGTATCGTCTGCAGAGGCGTTGAAAACAATCACGCCGCTGAACAGAGCCAGTACCATCGCGAAAGCAAGCAGTGAACTAAGGATTTTTTTCATAAGTGCTTCCTCATTTCTTTAAAAATTTCGCGAGTGTGATTCACGATTTTAAGACTTAATCATTTGACGGATTCCCCGTCGGGTGTTGACGGTTCCACCGTCAGACGTGCTTCATCCCCTTCTCCTCCTTCTTGTAATAGGGCCGCGGGTTTTCCGGCCCAGAAGAAACGGCTTTCCGCCGCGTTTGTAAACCTGTTTGAAAATGCGTATGGGTATACTGACTCACATTTTCTGTCTACATACCGCTATATTAGCATAATTATTTCAATTTGGCAAGAGTAATTTGGATTTTTTTCAAGATTTTTTTCATTAAGATTTCACATTTCGCGAATTATGCCCGAAAACGGCGCGGAGGAGCGCCGTACGCGGTCCGGCCGACTCCACCCTCGCCTTCTTTCATAATATATAATGGCGGTATATAACAATCACGGGGCGGCTCTCTCGAGCCGCCCCGTGAAAAGAGGTTTAACTATTCGGTTTCTTTGAGAAACTCCTCGTATCGCTTACGCAACGACGTCCGCGATGAAGTCGCTGACGGCGATCACGCCGTTGGCGTCAACAACGCCCTGCGCGCTCATGACCTCGCCGTCGGCGAAGAACCAGACGGTGTAGGTCTCGCCCGCGCGGTCGGCGCTGAGCTGAGCGCTGAGGGTGAGCGTTCCGACGTAGCGGCTGTCGACCGAGACGTTCTTGAAGAGGATCAGGGTGTTGCCCTGGCTGTTTCTCGCGGCGCGGAGCAGCGCGAGGTAGGAGGGCTTACCGGCCTTGATCTCCTCGACGGCGATCGTCGGGGCGGCGCCGACCGCGAATTCGCCGGTCAGCGTGATGCCGGAGGCGTCGTCGGTGACGGAGATCTCTTCAACGTTGTTGGTAACGGTTACGGCCACGTCGACGGTTACGGTGTTGTAGCAATCGGTGTCGGCCGGAGTGAAGATGACCGGGAAGGTAGTGCCGGACTGGTCGAGTTCGGGAACGGTTTCCGGATCGACCCACGCCCATTCGCCTTCAACGTCGGCTTCGCCGCCGCTGAGCTGGGAAGCGCCGAGCTTCTCGCCGATCATAATGGCGGAAGCCGTGGGGGCGACGGCGACAACGGGGGTCGCCTTCTCAACAGCGGCGGTGGGCTCGCTGGTGAGAGCGCCTTCGTAGTTGGCGGCGGTGACGGAAACCGTCAGGGTCGCGCCGATGTCTTCCTTAACGATCACGTATTCGGAGCCGGAGCCGACTTCGGCGCCGTCCTTGATCCAGCTGTAGGTCAGTTCGCCGGGATTGCTGCCGATGCCGGTGACGGAAGCGGTCAGCGTCGCGCCGTAGACGGCGTCGCCTTCAATGGCGACTTCGCCTTCGACGGGGGCCTTCGCGGTCTTGACGGTCAGCGGCTTGGAGGGCTCGGAGGCGTTGTATCCGCCGATGGCGGCAACGCGGGCGTAGAACTTATACTCGGTGTTCGGGGTCAGGCCGGTGAACTCAACGTTGCCGGTCCACTCGCCGTTCTCGCCCATTCTGTACTCGATGTTGTCGGGGCCGAGAGTCAGCGTTACGCTGTTGTAGGTGATCTCGGCGGCGGTGGGCGCCGCGGGGGCGTCCGGAGTCGCAGCGTCGTTCAGCGCCTTGGCGGCGGCGGCAATGGCGTCGGCGTCGGCAGCCTTGTCGTAGTAGGTATCCATGGCGTCGTCGTAGGAGGCGAGGCCGAGGTCCTTATACTGCTCGAGAGCGGCCTTCAGCTCGCTGCGGTCGATCGCTTCGAAGAGAATGACCTGCCAGCCGTAGATGTCTCTGTTGACGTTGTTATAGAAAGAGCATACAAAGTACTTTGCCTTTGTCTTAATGTCATCGAGAGTCCATGGTACTTTCGGATACCATGGGGGATCACCGGCACCGTTTGTGTTGGTTTCGTCGATAATCCAGGTGAAGTAGCCGTCTTCGCCTTCGTAGACCTTGTTATCACCTGTGAGCATTCCGTTCCAAAGTCCGACGCCGTCCTTATAGGTAATGTTCATAAACTTTCCGGCAGCGGCATTCTCAACCTTAAAGCGATAAGCGTAAATGTCATTCAGCGTGTAGCCGCCGAGCATCGCCTTCAGGTCCTTGCCGTCGAAAGGCTCGACCGCTCCGAAGAAGCAGTCGTGCTCGCCGAAAGAGCTGCCGTCGTCAACATAGGTGAACTTGGCGGGAACGAAAGCCCAGCTTCCGTTGGAAAGAGTGTGTTTAATGCCTCTCTCTGTCTTGATGAAGGTGCATCCGCCGCCGTCATACGCCGGGAACTGGCTCATTTCTTCCTGAGTGAAGATGCTGAAGCCGGGGACGTCGACGATCGCGACGGAGGGATCCGCGTAGTCCTTCAGGACCGCGAAGATCGCGTTGTACATATCTTCATAGTCGGAGCTGTAGTTGTCGGCGAGGTTCAGTTCGCCGGCTTCCGCAAGCAGATCGGCGTATTTGCCGTCGATGTCGAACGCTTCGAGCTTGGCGACTATGCCGGCAAGCTTCTCGGCGTCGGCGGAGGTGGCGTTCTCAAGGCGCTTATAACCGCGGAAGTCGGAGACCGTGACGGTCGTGTCTTCCTCGAGGCCGTAAGCTTCGATGATGAAAACGATGACGTTGTCAAGCTCTTCCTGAGCGAACGCGTTGCACCAGAAAGCCTTCTGGAAATAGCTGAACGGGATGTTGATGTATCCGTCGGAAGCGACCAGCTCGGGTCTAATGCGCATCGCGTACATCTCTCTCGTCATGGAGGAGCAGTTGGACAGGCCGATGAGGATTCTGTCTATCGAGCCGGTGGACTCGAGCTTGAAGCGTACGCCGTCGGCGCCGGAAAGTCCCGCGACGTTCATGGGCGGGAACGCTCCGTTGCTCTCGGTCTGCAGGGTCTTGCTGCGGTCCATGTTCTTCCAGCCCATCGCCTTGCCGGTGAAGTCGGCAAGCGCGGTCATGGAGAAGTTGCCGTCCGCTTCAAAGATAGTGTTATTGGAGAAGTCGCCGGCGTTCCACGCGCCGTCAATGTTGAGGCCTTCACCGATGGAATCGCAGAGTCTGTCGGAGTTGGCGTCGACAACGTCGTTGACCTGGGTGGTGGTCCAGCCTTCGAAGAAGTCGGCCGTGGTCGCCTTGACGGGCAGGAGCTCGAGCGCGTCGTAAGCGGCGTCGAGGATCGCGATGGCGCCGTCAGCGTCGTCTTCATAGATCGCCCACGCCTCGTCGATGGCGGTAAGAACGTCCTTGTAGCTCTTGTCGGTGTAGTTGTACTGCCACGCGTTGACGCAGCGGGCAAAGGCGTCGTAGACGTCCTGATTCGCGGTCTCGGCGAGGACGAGCATTCTGACGACTCTGACGTGATAGCGCAGCTCGTCGAGCGTGGCGTTGGGATCGGCGTAAGCCAGATCGGCGTCGGAGACGTCCTCATAATGCTCGTAGGTGGAATCGAAGAATCCGAGGTCGTCGGCAAGCGTAAGGAGCTCGTCGAGGTCGTTCTTCGCCTTTTCAAAGCCGTACTTCTGCTCTTCGATCACGTCGTTGAGCTTCTTGGCGATGGCGTCGATCTCATCCTGAGTGTGATCCTCGGCGGCTCTGTAGGTCGCCTCGGCGGTCTCGATGAGAGAAGGAGTGACCTGGGCAGCTTTCGCGGCCTGGATCGCTCTGCCGAGATCGGCGCTGTCGACGGTGCCGTAAGCGTGGAAGTCGTCGATGTAGAACTTCAGGCGCTTGCCCGCCATGGAGGCGCTGTTCTCGAAATACATCTGGAACTGGTCGATCACGCCGTAGTAAGTATCGGCAAGCGTCGGGCAGTCATAGTACCAGCTCTCGCCGACGACGGTGTAGCCGTACCAGCCGGTCTTGCCAAAGCGGACAACATAGTAATCGCCTTCGCGGTCGCAAGCTCTGAAGTCAACGGCGACTCTCTTAGTGGAGCTGCCGAAGCAGAAGCCGATGTTGCCCGTAAAAGCAACGTCGCCCACGTTGACTACCTTGAACTTGAAGCCGAGCTTGTTGGACATATCGACGTCACCAAACGGAGAGAGCCCGTCGATAAGCTTGTTCTGTCTCCACTGGTTATACTGATCGGCAGTGGCGAAAGCACACTTGTATCCGCCGTAGGTGTCTCCTGTGGCGGGAACGGTGACGTTGAAGATCGTGTGACCTTCGTCGTCCTTCTCGAACTGCCAGTTGCTGCCGTACTCATAGGTGTCGTCGGCTCTCTTAGCCATACGGTCCATCTGAGCGGGCGTGTACTGATTGAAGCCGGGCAGCGCCATTTTTGCGTAGTCGGCAGCCGACGACGTGAAGATGACGAGTCCGCTTCCCATTGCGAGCAGCATAGTAACCGCAAGCAATACGCTGAGTAGCTTCTTCATAGTTATCCTCCTAAGTTTATAATGATCCTTCTGACAGTATCACTACTGACACTATACTGCGATTATATCACATTATTTTTACATTTACAACACTTATTTTTGATTTTTTGCGGATTAATTGTGCAGCTCGACTCCCCCGCCCCGCGCTCGCGGCGTAAATAATATTAAATAAATGAAAGAAGCAGCGCCCCGCGCGGGGCGCTGCTTCGGTTTATTAAGAGGCGGGAATCAGAACTTCAGTCCCTCGACGGTGATGGTGCCGTCGGCATTGACTGTGCCTTCCTTGCCTACCACGCCGTCCTTGGTGAAGAACCAGACGGTGTAGGTCTCGCCCGCGCGGTCGGCGCTGAGGTCGGCCTTGAAGGTGAGCGTTCCGATGTACGGAGCGATCGCGGTATCGAACTCGATCGCGTACATGAAGATGATGTTCTTCTCGGAGCCGCTGCGGTTCGCGGCGCGGAGCAGGTCGAAGTACGCGGTCTGTCTGGGCGTGATCTTCTCCATTTCGAAGGTCGTGACGCTCAGGTCGTGGAAGTCGCCGGAAAGCTCGACGTAACCGAAGTCGGTGTTGACGACGGTCTTCGGCTCGGTGACGGCGTTGATCTCAACGGCCACCTTGCAGGTGTAAACTTCGTAGAGGTCCGCGTCGTCGGGAGTGAAGGTCACGTCGAACTCGCTGCCGGACTGCTCGTACTCGGGGATGACGTCCGGAGTTACGAACGCCCAGGTGCCGGCAACGTCGGTGTCGCCGCCGGTGAGGACGGCGTTGGCGAGAGACATACCGAGGGGCAGGAGCTCCGCGGTGGGCTCGGCGTTAACGGTAACGAGGCCCTTCTCGACGGGTCCGAGGTCAGAGGCGCTGATAAATCCTTCGAGGTCTTCGGAGGTGACCTTCACATTGAAGCTGATGCCGATGTCGTCGGCGACGAAGGTGTAGGTCTCGCCGGTTCCGAGCAGATCGCCGCCGGCGGCGTACCATTCGATGACGTAGTCGTAATCACCGACAACGTCGGGCTCGAAGGTCGCGGTCGCCGTGGCGCCGTATCTGAAGTCGCCGTCAACGGAAAGCGCACCGTTGATCTCTTCCTTGGCGGTCTTGGCGACCGTGCCTTCGGAAGCTTCGGAAGCGGAGGATACGCCCTGCGCGAAGTATCTGGCGTAGAAGGTGTATTCGGTGTTCGGGGTCAGGCCGGTGAACTCGGCGCTCGCCTGCCATTCGCCGTCGCCGCACTTGTACTCAACGCCTTCAACGGCGGTGAGGACGATTTTGTCGGTGCCGATCTCGGCAACCTCGGGAGCCGCGGGGGCGTCCGGAGTCGAGAACTGATCGATGCAGCCCTGAATCTCCTGCATAAGCATAACCGCGGAGTTGTTCGAAAGCTCTCCGTAGTATCTGTCTTTGAAGTCCGCGATCTCGTCGGCGAAGTAACCGGTGACGTCGAGAACTTCGAGCTCTTCAATCTTCGCCTTGATGTTCTTTCTGATGGGAGCGCAGAAGCTGTCGACGATGCCCTGGAGCTCCTCGACAACGGGAGCGACTTCCTCGTGATCGTCAGAGTCGGCTACCGACTCGGCGAGCGCGTAAGCGTCGGCGAAGTGCGTTCCGTCGAGATCGAATTCCTTAAGGGTGTCGACGGCAGTCTTCAGCGCCGCAAAGTCTTCTTCGGTCGCGGGGATAAGCAGCTTGTAGCCGCGGACGTCGGAGACAGCGATCTTGGTGCCGTTCTCGGCGCCGTAAGCTTCGATGATGAAGACGATGACGTCTTCGAGTTCGCTCTGCGCGAACGCGTCGCACCAGAAGGCCTTCTCGAAGTAGCTGAACGGGATATTGATGTAACCGTCTTCAGCAACGTACTCGGGCTTGATCTGCATCGCGTACATCTCGCGGACGAACTTCGAGCAGTTGGACAGACCGATGAGGATCCTCTCGACGGGCTTGTTCGCCTCAAGCTTGAAGCGGATGCCTTCGGCCTTGGAGAGTCCTTCAACGGTCAGAGGCGGATAAGCGCCGTTCTTGGCGGGCTGCAGGGTCTGGCTGCGGTCCATGTTCTTCCAGCCCATGGCCTTGCCGGTGAAGTCGGCGGTCGCGGTCATGGTGAACGCGCCGTTCTCCATCGCGAAGGTGGTGTTTCTGGAGAAGTCGCCGGCGTTCCAGGCGTTGTTGATGTTCAAGCCTTCGCCGATGGAATCGCAGAGCTTGTCGCTGTTCGCGTTGACGACCGCGTTGACGTCGTCGGTAGTCCAGCCCTTGAAGAAGTCCTCAGTTACGGTCTTGACGGGATACGCCTTGAGCAGAGCCAGAGCGGCGTCGCGCTCGTCAGCGGTCTTGGCAACGCTGATGGCGTCGCTGTAAGCAGCCCAGCTGTCGGCGGTGTAGTTATACTGCCATGCCGGAAGTGCGCTGTCGTCGAAGTCGCGGGTGAAGTAACCGCGTACGTCGGAAATAGCGATCTTGGTGCCGTTCGCGGCGCCGTAAGCTTCGACGATGAAGACGATGACGTCTTCAAGCTCGCTCTGGGCAAACGCGCTGCACCAGAAAGCCTTCTCGAAGTAGCTGAACGGGATATTGATGTAGCCGTCCGCGTCAACGTATTCGGGCTTGATCTGCATCGCGTACATCTCGCGGACGAACTTCGAGCAGTTGGACAGACCGATGAGGATTCTCTCGACGGGCTTGTTCGCCTCAAGCTTGAAGCGGATGCCTTCCGCCTTGGAGAGTCCTTCAACAGTCAGCGCCGGATAAGCGCCGTTGTTGGCGGGCTGCAGGGTCTGGCTGCGGTCCATGTTCTTCCAGCCCATGGCCTTGCCGGTGAAGTCGGCGGTCGCGGTCATTGTGAACGCGCCGTTCTCCATCGCGAAGGTGGTGTTGTTGGAGAAGTCGCCGGCGTTCCACGCGCCGTCAACGTTCAGGCCTTCGCCGATGGAGTCGCAGAGCTTGTCGCTGTTCGCGGTGACGACCGCGTTGACGTCGTCGGTAGTCCAGCCCTTGAAGAAGTCCTCGGTGACGGCAACCGTCTTGCGGGGAACGAGGAGCGCGAGCGCGGCGTTAACGTCGGCGGCGTTCTGCGCGGCGTCGGCAGCGGTCCGGAAGGCGGCCCAGCTGTCGGCGGTGTAGTTGTACTCCCACACGTCGTTGAGGCGGTCAAACGTGGTATCGCGCTTCTTGTAACCGCGGAAGTCGGAGAAGGTTATCGTCGTATCTTCGTCGACGCCGTAAGCTTCGACGATGAAGACGATGACGTTTTCAAGCTCGTCCTGGGAGAAAGCGTTGCACCAGAAGGCGGGCTCGAAATAGCTGAACGGGATGGTGATATAACCGTTCTCATCGGCAAACTCCGGTCTGATGCGGAGAGCGTACTGCTCTCTGGTCGTATCGGCGCAGTTGGAAAGACCGATGAGGATCCTGCTGACGTATCCGTCGGCAGCGACCTTGAAACGGATGCCTTCGGAAGCGGAAAGGCCGGCGACGTTCATGGTCGGATACGCGGCGTTTGCCTTAACGGCAAGCGTTCCGCTGCGGTCCATGTTCTTCCAGCCCATGGACTTGCCGGCGAAGTCGGCGTCGGCGGTCATGGAGAAGTTGCCGTCGGCCTCGAAGGTGGTGTTTCTGGAGAAGTCGCCGGCGTTCCATACGCCGTCGGCGTTAAGGCCGTCGCCGATGGAATCGCACAGCTTGGCGCTGTTCGCGTCGACGACGTCGTTGACCTGAGTGGTGGTCCAGCCTTCGAAGAAGTCGGCGGTGGTCGCTTCGGTATCTACCGGAACGAGCTCGTCATAGGCGGCGTCGAGAATCGCTATGGCTTCGGCTTCGTTGCCGCCGGCCTTCGAGAGCCCGGCGCAGAGATCCCACGCTTCGCTGACAGCCTCGAGCAGGTTCTTGTAGCTCGCAGAGGTGTAGTTGTATTCCCAGGCGTTGATGCAGCGGATAAAGGCGTCGTGAAGATCGCCGTTGAAGAGTTCGTCCGCGATCAGCCTTCTGACGACCTTGGTGTGGAAGCGCAGGGTCTCGCTCGTCAGAGCGGGGCTCGCAAGAGCGATATCCGCTTCGGTAACGTCGCCGTAACGCTCATAGCTCGAATCGAAGAAGCCGAGGTCGTCCGCCATCGTAAGCAGAGCGTCGAGGTCTCTCTTTTCCTTCTCAAAGCCGGTCGTCATCGCTTCGATCGCTTCGTCGATCGCGGCGATCGCGGCGGCTATGTCCGCCTGAGCGGGAGCGTCGCTGAGATAGAGGGCTTCGGCGTTGGTGATCAATTCGTCCTCAACTCCCGCCTGCTTGCCCTCTCTGATCGCTCTGTGGAGGTCGACCGTATCGGCGGCGCCGATAAGGTAAACGTCCTCGAACCAGAAGGTTACGGGAAGATTGGTCTTATTGAAGATTATCGCCATGTTGAGGGTGCTGATGCGGCCGTCGAAAGCGTCGTGGAGATTGCCGGCGGCGCTGGGGAGCGCTATGGCGCTTTCGTCGTAGTTGTTGCGGGTGATCTTCGAGAAGTCATAGATAAGATATCCGTTCGACTTCGTCGGGCCCTGAAGCGAGAGACAGACTCTCTCGGTGCCGCTGTTGAGCATCAGGTTGATGTTGGAAAAAGCGCTCTTGAAGTTGGCGTCGCCGTCGAGCTTTAACGCCAGCTTGGTCTTGTTCGACAGCTCGGCGTCGCCGAAAATGTTGATGCCGTCGATAAGCCCGTCCTTGACGAAGGGCGTGGCGCTCGTGCCGGTGGAAAGGTAACCGGTGCAGACTTTCCACTGCGCGCTCAGCTCCGCGGGCGTCGTGAACGAAATAACCGTTCTGCCCTCATCGTCTTTGGAGATGGAGTAGTTGGACGCGTTCGACGAATTGTCGCCCGATCCGACCCACGTGTTTTTCGTGCCCATTTTCTGCGCCTGCGCAAGCGTGTACTGGTTGATGAAGGGGATGTGCATCTCCACTTCCTCGGCGGACGCGGTGAATATCACCATGCCGCTGAACACAGCCAGCATCATCGCAAAAGCAAGCAATGAACTGAGTATTTTCTTCATGATTCTCCTCCTCAAAATTATGATTTTCCGAATATTGTATCTGACAATACTCCTATTGCAGATTTTAGCACATAATCGGACAAAAATCAATAAATATTTGATGAATTTTTGAAAAATAATTGACGGTTTTTCCCACTTCTCACCTCTCCGCGCAAAAAAACACGGGGCAGCTCTGCGCTGCCCCGTGAAGGAGAGATTGATCGTTCTCCCCGGCGGCGCCGGGGAGAACGGATTTCATGATTTACGCGATGTCGACGATGAAATTCTCGACGGTGATGACGCCGTTAGCGTCGACTGTCGCGACCGCGTTCTGAACCTCGCCGTCGGCGAAGTACCAGACGGTGTATTCCTGACCGGCCTTGCTCGCGGAGAGCTGAGCGCTGAGGGTCAGCTTGCCGGCGAAGCACTGCTTGTCGAAGGAAACGTTCTTGAAGAGGATGAGGTTGTTGGCGCTCTCGCTGTTTCTCGCGGCGCGGAGCAGGTCGATATAAGCCGTCTGGACCGGGGTGATATCCGCAACGGTCATCTCCGGGTTGGCTCCGATGAGGAACTCGCCGGTGACGGAAAGTCCGCTCGCGTCGTCGGTGATCGTGGTCTCTTCGGTGTTGCTGGAGACGTTCACGATAACGTCGGCGTAGAGCTCGAGGTAGCAGTCGGGATCCGCGGGAGTGAAGACCGCCGCGAACACGCTGCCGGACTGGGACAGATCGGGAATGACGTCGGGTTCGACCCACGCCCACGTGCCTTCGGTGCTGACTTCGGCGCCGGTAAGAGCGGCAGTGCCGAGCTTCTCGCCGACGATCACGGTCGCGGGAGCGGGAGCGGTGATGAGCTCAGGAGTCGCCTTGATGACTTCGGCGGTGTTCTCGCTGACGATGCTGCCGTCGAAGTTGGCGGCGGTGACGGCGACGCTCAGGTTGTAACCGATGTCGTCCTTGCCGATGACGTAAGTCTCGCCGGTGCCGATTTCAACGGCCTCGAGCGCGTTGGATCTCGACCAGGTGTAGGTCAGTTCGCCCGCGCCTTCGGGAATACCGTCGGTGACAGCGGTAAGAGTCTCGCCGTAAACGGCTTCGCCTTCGATGCCGACTTCGCCCTTGATGGGCGCCTTCAGCGTTCTGACGACCAGCGCCTCGGAGGGATCGGACGCCGGGAGCGCTCCGATCTCCATGACTCTCGCGTAGAAGCTGTATTCGGTATCGGGAGTCAGATTCTCGAAGGTGTTGGAGGAGGTCCATTCACCGTCGCCGCATCTGAACTCGATGTTCTTCGCGCCCGGTATCAGCGTGACGCTGTTATAGGTGACCTTGCTGAGCTCGGGGGCCGCGGGGGCCTTCGGCTTGGCGGAGTTGACGAGCGCTTCGGCGGCGGCGTTCAGCTCGGCCTCGGTGGCGTTCTCGTCGTAGTAGACGTCAAGCGCGTCGCCGTAGCCTTCGACGTCCATGCCGGCGAATCTCTCAAGCGCTTCCTTGAGCACGCTGCGGTCTATGGATTCATACAGGATGACCTGCCAGTTATACATTTCCTTGCCGCGCTGATCGAAGATCTCGAAAACGGCAAAGACGGTCTGTTCCTTGACCTTCTCCAGATCGAAGTCGTTGTAGTACCAGTCGCCGGGGTCGATCGGAGTTTCGTCAATGTAATAGGTGAACCAGTTGTCGGCGTCGGGCTTAACGTCGTGCTTCTTGGTAAGCATCG
The DNA here is from genome assembly GCA_017620395.1 of Clostridia bacterium. NCBI lineage: Bacteria > Bacillati > Bacillota > Clostridia > Clostridia bacterium. The sequence continues at coordinate 95,467 of JAFZQJ010000018.1, forward strand.
AGTGCCAGAGACCCGCGCCGTTGCTGTAATGGATGGCGTTGCCCTTGTTCGGGTTGGCGTTTTCGACCTGATAGCGGTAAGCGATGATCTCGCTCAGCTTGTAGCCGCCGAGCATATCGATGAAGGTCTTGCCGTTGATCGGAAGGGTCTTTCCGTAGAAGGGGTCCTTCTTGTGCGTGCCTCCGTTATGCTCCAGGTCAAAGCCGGTGCCCGGGACGTAAATGCCGTTAACGAAGGCGTAGTCGCCGCTCGTCTTGGGCAGGTTGTAGATGACGCCTCTCTCGGTCTTGGTCAGCGAGCTCTCGCCGTCGAGGCTGTCCATCTTGTCGAGTTCTTCCTGAGTGTAAATGCTGAAGCCGGGGACGTCGACGATCGCGGCTTCGGGAACGCCGTAAGCCTTGAGGAGCGCGAAGATCGCGTCGTAAGCTTCGGCGCACTGGCCTTCGTAGCTGTCGGCGCCGAGCGCTTTGGCGTCGCCGATAAGCTGAGCGTATCTGCCGTCAACGTCGAACGCCTCGAGTTTTTCGGCGGCGTCGTGGACCTTCTCGACCAGATCGGCGGAGGCCTTGCTGAGCTTCTTGTAGCCGTAGAGGTCGGAAACGGTAATGGTCGTGTCTTCCTCGACGCCGAAGCACTCGATGATGAAGACTATGACGTCGTCAAGGTTGCTCTTATTGAACTTCTCGGAGCACCACCAGGCCTTCTCGAAGTAGCTGAACGGCACGTTGATGTAGCCGTCGGCCGCGACGAATTCGGGCCTGAGGAGCAGCGCGTAGTCTTCTCTGGTAGTGGTGGAGCAGTTGGAAAGACCGATGAGGATCCTGTCGACCGGGCCGGTGGACTCGAGCTTGAAGCGGATGCCGTCGGCGCCGGAAAGTCCCGCAACGTTCATGGGCGGGAACGCGCCGTTGCTCTCGGTCTGCAGGGTCTTGCTGCGGTCCATGTTCTTCCAGCCCATCGCTTTGCCGGTGAAGTCGGCGAGCGCGGTCATGGAGAAGTTGTTGTTCGCTTCGAAAGCGGTGTTGTTGGAGAAGTCGCCCGCGTTCCAGACGTCTTTCGCGTTGAGGCCGTCGCCGATGGAATCGCAAAGCTTGCCGCTGTTCGCGTCAACGACGTCGTTGACGTCGGTATCGGTCCAGCCTTCGAAGAAGTTCGCGGTGAGCGCTTCGGTCTCTATCGGAACGAGCGCGTCGTAAGCGGCGTCGAGAAGCGCGATGGCGCCGGCGGCGTCGTCGTCATAGATCGCCCAGGCGTCGTCGATCGCCTCGAGCAGCTTCGCGTAGCTCGCCGCGGTGTAGTTGTATTCCCAGGCGTTTACGCACTGCGCGAAGGCGTTGTAAAGGTCGTCGTCGGCGGTCTCTTCGAGGATGAGCATTCTGACGATCTTCGTCTGAATGAAGAGCTTGTCGTAGGTGCTCTCCGGATCCGCGTACATTATATCCGCGAGGCTTATGTCTTCGTAATTCGCGTAGTTCGAATCAAAGAATCCGAGAGCGTCGGCCTCGTTGAGCAGACCGTCGAGGTCGGCCTTGACCTTGTTGATGTCGTGGGTGTCGACCTCAGGCTCTTCAAGGCCGTCCGTCGAGAACGCGCAGATGTCGGAGAAGTAGGCCTTGTCGCCGGCCTGCAGCACCTTGTAGAACAGCGCGGAGATGACGGAGATTTCGTTTATCGCGTCGCCGGCAAGGTTGGCGTAATCCTTGAAATAAAGGTGATAGTAACCGTCATGATAGACGAGAGGAGTGTCGTAGTAGTTGCCCTCATAAGACCAGTAGCTGTCCCAGTCGGCCTGGCCGCGCATAAGGCGGACCTGGAACTGACTCAGCTCGAGGGGCTTGCCGTCCGCGTCGTTGAACGCGATGGCGATGCCGTCGAAGTCGGAGAGCTTGTAGCCCTTGGAGGTATCCATAAAGCGGAAGGGGTTCTTCGCGAGGAAGCCGCTGCTCGTCTTGCTGGCGAGGCAGAAACGGTTGAAGTTATCTTTAACCGTCATCTCAACGGACTGCGTCGCTTTACCCTTAAGGCCCTTATCGGAAATCGCATACGTGGAGCCGTACTTGGTCAGGCTCGCAAGATCGTCGGCAGTCCAGTCCTGAACGCCGGTGAGCTGAACGTAAGCGTAATCGGTATAGAGGTTGCTGATGTACTCGTCGATGCAGGTGTTGATTATGAGAAGCTGTCCGTCGACCTGCGTCTGAGTGGCGCTCGAGTCGTTGGCAACGGCCTCGGCCGCGGAGATCTCAGAAGCGTAGGTCACGGAATCGTAGCCCTTGAGCTTCGCGATCGCGGAAAGGAGAGAGCCCTTCTGGACTTCGCCGGCGGTTCTGTAAAGCTCAACGCCGGAGTAGTAGCAGGTGTTCTCGTCGGCCGAACCGTAGTTCAGCATCGAGATGCCCTTGGCAAGGTTATCGAAGTAATCGTAGATATCCGTTCCCCCGCCGTTGCTGCTCTGGAACTCGGAGAAGGGGAAGTAGAGCCAGCCGTCGCCGTCGGAGACGGGGGCGCCGTCCCAATAGCGCATATTGCTGGAATAGTTCCAGGCGTAAGTGAGTCTGAGAATGGCTCTGGTGAACTGAGCGGGTTCGCCCTTGCTGTTGAGCACGGCGATACGGATGCCTTCGTAATCCGAAGCGCTGACGCTCTCGCCGTCGGCGGTCGCCCATACGCTGCCGTCGGTGCAGGGACCGCCGGTCTGGAATTTCCAGTTGACTATGCAGTTGTTGTAAGCGGTGCCGCCGCCGTGGACGGCCTTTATCGCCTGAGTCGTGCCGCCGACGCAGTAGGCGGCGTTCGTCTCAACGTAAAGGGCGCTGCCGCAGCCGTTCGCATAGCCGTTGTTGCCGCTGCTCGTATCGAGCTGCGCCTGCGTCCAGTTGCTGAAGCCGACAAGCTTTACGGTTTCGTAAGCTTCGGCCGAGCCGCTGAACAGAACGGCGCCGCTCAGCAGGCTGAGAAGCATGCAGACGGCAATCATGGTTGACATGAGTTTCTTCATAATTTTCCTCCTATTAAAAATTTCCTTCGCAAAACGGGATATTGATGAAAACTCACAATATTCCTAATGCACATTTTAGCACAATAAAAAATAAAAATCAACAAAAACTTGCTGATTTTTATGAAAAAAATTGTGCCCGACGACAAAACGGAAAAAGCGTCCGAACTCACGGAGAGTCCGGGCGCTTTCGCGCGGTTTTAATCCGCTTTCGGAGCGCGGAAAAACTGATAGTAGTTGCACTTTATCATGCCGTTGTAGAGCTTGCGCACCTTGTCGGCTTTGCGCCCGTAGAAACTCTCGAAATCCTCGTGAGACGAAAGCACGTAAATCTGCCACGTGCCGAGCTTCGCGAAGGCGCGTCCCATCGCGGCGTAAAGTTCCTCGCAGGCGCGGCGGTCGGAAAGCCGCTCGCCGTATGGCGGGTTGCAGACGACCGTTCCGCGTCTGCCTTCGGCCGAGATATCGAGCGCGTCCGCGACGAACGCTTTGACGTGCGAGCCGACTCCGGCGCGGCGGATGTTGCCCTTCGTTATCGAAACGAACTTCGGGTCGATATCGGAAGCCCACGCCTCGAAGCCGCCGGCGGCGGTCTTCGCGGTCTCCGCCTCCTCCCTCGCCCGCTCGAAAAGCCGCCTGTCGACGGAGGCGAACTCCTCGGCGGCGAAGCTTCTCCGCAGTCCCGGCGCGGTGTTGGTCATTATCAGCGCCGCTTCTATCGGGATCGTGCCGGAGCCGCAGAAGGGGTCGTGAAACAGCACTCCCTCGCGCGGGCGTGAGAGTTTGACGAGCGCGGCGGCGAGCGTTTCGCGCAGGGGCGCGTCGTTCGAGGCGAGGCGGTAGCCGCGCTTGTGCAGCGGCGTGCCGCTCGCGTCTATCATCAGCGTTACCTTATCGTGAAAGATGAAAAACTCGACGCGGTATTTCGCGCCGGTCTCTCCGAACCAGCTTATTCCGTATTTGCCCTTGAGCCGCTCGACGATCGCCTTTTTGATTATCGCCTGGCAGTCCGGCACGCTGAAGAGCGCGCTTTTCAGTGAATGCCCCGTGACGGGGAAGCAGGCGTCGCGGTCGAGCCATTCCTCCCACGGCAGCGCCCTGACGCCTTCAAACAGCGCGTCGAAGGTGTCGGCTTCGAACGCGCCGATCTTCGCGTAAAGCCGCTCAGCCGTGCGCAGCCAGAGGTTGCAGCGCGCGATTGCGGCGGCGTCGCCCTCGAAGGTTATTCTGCCGTCGGAGGTGTCCGTTCTTTTGTATCCGAGCGCGTCTATCTCGTCGGCGAGCATCCGCTCGACGCCGAAAAGGCAGGTAGCGACGTATTCCATATCAACCCTCCAGCACCCTTTCCGCGACGGCTATGCCGTCGACCGCCGAGGACATAATGCCTCCTGCGTAGCCCGCGCCTTCGCCGCAGGGGTAAAGCCCCGCGACGTTCAGCGACTGCATATTCTCTCCGCGCAGGACGCGCACGGGTGAGGACGACCGCGTCTCCGCGCCGGTCAGCACGGCGTCCGGGCAGTCGAAGCCCTTTATCTTAGCGGCGAAGCGTTTGACTCCCTCCGCTATCGAAGCGTAAACGAAGCGCGGCAGAAACTCCTCCGGCGGACAGTGCGAAACGCCGGGGCGGTAGGTCGGAGCGACGCTGCCGAAGCCGCCGAACGCGGCGCCGGAAAGCAGCTCGTCCATACGGAACGCGGGAGCGCGGTAGCCGCCGCCCCCCGCCGCGAACGCACACCGCTCCAGCTCGCGCTGGAAGCGCACTCCCGCGAGCGGTCCTTCGCCGCAGTCGCGTTCGTCGACGCCGACGAGCAGGGCGCTGTTCGCGTTCGCTCCGTCGCGTGCGTAGGCGCTCATGCCGTTGGTCACGACGCCTCCCTCCTCGCTCGCCGCGGCGACTACGAAGCCGCCGGGGCACATGCAGAAGGTGTAGACTCCCCTGCCGTCCGGCAGGTGCGCCGCGAGCTTGTAGTCGGCGGCGCCGAGGTACGGGTTATCCCACTGAGCGCCGTACATAGCCTTGTTGATTTCGCTCTGCAGATGCTCCGCGCGGACGCCGACGGAGAACGGCTTCGCCTTCATGGCGACGCCCCTGGCGAAAAGCATCTCGAAAACGTCCCTCGCGGAATGCCCGACGGCGAGTATCACGCGGTCGGTTTCAAAGTATTCTTCGCGGCCGGAGACGAGGCACTTCGCGCCTTTCACCGCGCCGCCGGAAATATCGAGGCCGGTCAGCTTAGCGGAGAAGATCACCTCGCCTCCCATATCGATTATGCGGCGGCGGACGGAGGCGACCATCGCGGGCAGGCGGTCGGTGCCGACGTGCGGCTTCGCCTCGTAGACGATCTCGGCGGGAGCGCCGTTTTCGACGAATATTTCAAGCACCTTGCCGATGCGTTCGTTTTTTATGCCCGTGGTCAGCTTGCCGTCCGAAAACGCGCCCGCTCCGCCTTCGCCGAACTGCACGTTGCACTCGGCATCGAGCTCTCCGGAGGAGAAGAAGGTCTCCGCCTTCTTCGCCCGTTCCTCCACGGGCAGACCGCGCTCAATAAGTATCGGGCGCGCTCCCGCGTGAGCGAGCGTATACGCCGCCATAAGTCCGGCGGGGCCGGCTCCGACGACGAGCGGACGGCGCGAAAGGCGGCTTTCCGTCGGCAGTTCGTAGCGCGGACGCTCGTAAAGCTCCGCGTTTTTCAGCTTTTTCGCAAGCGTGACCGCCGCGGAATAAACCACGCGTATATCCTCTTTTTTGCGCGCGTCGACTGAACGGCGCACGGTCTCGACTCCGGCGATCTCGCTTTCGCTCACGCCGAGCCGCGACGCCGCCGCCGCTCTCAGTTCCTTATCTCCGCTGCCCGGAAGCAGCTTGATTTCTCTCAATATATAAGTGTTCATAACCGTTTCAGCGCGGACGCGGCGCTTTCGCCGGCGCGGATGCCGCTGCACCACGCCCAGTGGAGATTGTAGCCGCCGCAGATCCCGTCGACGTCGAGAAGCTCGCCCGCGATATAAACGCCCGGCGCGCGCACAGACTGCAGGTCGCGCCCGACTTCGGACGCGGGAACTCCGCCCGCGGTCACCTGCGCGTTCGCGAACGGCATAACGCCTTCGACTGTGAAGCGCAGCGACTTCGCGGATTCCGCGAGCGCGGCGAAGCCGCTTCCGTGAGCGTTCGCGGCCGCGTACTCCGCGAGGCGGCGGTTAAAGACGCCGCAGAGCAGTTCCGCGGCGGGCAATCCCCTGCCGCCGTCGAGCTCCGCGAGCACCTGAGCCGCAAGCTCCGGCGTATAGTCCGGCAGAAGATCGACCTTCGCTTCGTCGCCCTTTTGCGCGAAGCGCGAGACGTCAAAGACGCATATCCCCGAAAGGCCCGCGTCGCCGAACTGCACCTCGCCGGCGGCGGAGGATATCTCCACGCCTCCGCGCAGCAGCGTGACCCGCGCCTTCGCGCGGATACCCTTGAAGCGCGCCGTGCCGCCGCATTTCAGACCCGTCAGCGCGGGGCGCGTTTCAGTTGATTTTATCCCGAGCGTGCCGAGCAGCGCGAAGCCGCTGCCGTCACTTCCGCTCGACGGAGCCGCCTTGCCTCCGGCGGCGAATATCACTTTTTTCGCCTTTATCGTTTTATCGTCAGCCGAACGAACGGAAAAATCCCCGTCGCGTCCGGCCACGCTTTTGACCTTGAAACCGCAGACGGTCTCAACGCCGAAGCGGTCGAGTTCGCGGCGCAGCGCGTCGAGCACGGTGTTCGCGCTGTTGGAGTAGGGGTATACCCTGCCTTCGCCGTCGCTGTGGAGCAGAAGCCCCAAGCTCTTGAAAAATGTGAAGGCGCCCGTCGCGCCGAACTCGCCGAGCACGTCGGCGATAAACTCCGCGTCGCCGCGGTACGCCTCCGCGGACGGCGAAACGTGTGTGAGATTGCATCTGCCGTTGCCGGTGGTGAGCAGCTTCTTCCCCACTCTCGCGTTGCCCTCGGCTATGACGACGGACGCGCCGCTTCTCGCGGCTGCGATCGCCGCCGCCGTTCCGGACGCGCCTCCGCCGATAATGCAGATATCCTTCATACGCTCACCTCCGTCAGACCGTCTTGACATTGAATCTTATCCTCTCGCCGAAGTGCGCTCTGCCCTCGGCGGCCATTTCCAAAGCTACCGTCTTGAACTTATCCGCCGTGACGAAAATGCCGTCGACGGTGATCATATCGTGACGCGCCGCGTCCGACGGGATATCGAAGCTCATGCCGTCCGCGTTGACGCAGACCGCTCCCGCGGAAGCGCCCGCGTTCGCGCGGCATATCCACTTCGCCCTGCCTGTGTTGACGACGGTCACCTTCAGCTCGATACTGCTCCCGCGCGCGGCGGTGATGACTTCGCCGTCCTTCAGCTCGGCCCATTCGCCGCCCTCGACGCGGTAGTACGCCCTGCGTATCGTCGCGTTCAGGAAGCGCAGCGGGCCGACGTCGAGGTCGCCGAGGCGCGTAAGCTCCGCGTCGAGCGACGTCATCGCGTCGGAGCGGCAGCTGATGCCGAAGGTCTTGCCGGATTCCATAGCTTGCTTGAACTCCGACTGGTGCTCGAGGTACATGCCAATAACGCCGTAGGTGTATTCGTCTCTGCCGGCGGTCGCGACGACCTCCGGTTCTCCGACCCTGCCGCCGTTTTTGAACTCCTCCGCGTAACCGCGGATCAAAACCGTGGAGGGCCTGTCCGAGCCGTCGGGGTTTATTATGCCGTAGTCGCTCGCTTCGTTCAGACGGAAGCCGCCGGCGTACCACCAGTAGAAGACGCCGTTTGACCGGCTCTCGGCGAGCACCTTATTAATGTTCGCGATATAGTCGGACTGCATCGCGAGTCCGCGTTCGTTATCGTAGTTGGAGCCTGTCCACGCGCTCTTGCCAAACTCGAACCAGATAAGCGGTTTGTCGCAGGAATAGCGCGAATACGCGACGGAATAGACGGCGGTCTCGAAGTCGTCCTCCCATTTGTAATAGTATCCGTAGCCCTCCGGCCCCATAACGTCGAGCGCGGAAGCGAGCGCGCCGTATTCCCAGCCGACGTCGCGGAAGCGGCCATTCGGCCAGCCCGTGTACATTCCGTTTCTCGCGCTGACGAGATGGTTGGGGTCGGAATCCCTGATTATGTCCGCGACATTGCCGTAAATGTCCGCGCACCAGTCGTCGAGCCAGCGGCGGTATGCGAGCACGGCTTTTGAAGCCTGCGTGACTCCGCGGCCCGCGACCTGCCCTATGTCGACTCCCTTCATGGCGCCTCCGGCGGTGCGGCCGGGACTCCATTCCCACGCGGCTTCTGCCGCTTCGAGGCTGCCGTAGTTGTCGGTGACCCACTTGCTCCAGAGCTCGTCGAAGGACACCATTCCCATATCGTTGCACCAGCTCGGCTGATAAGAGCCGGGCATCGTTTCCCACGAAACGTCGTAGCCGATCAGGGTGTCGCTTTCCGCAAGACGGCACGAGGTTATCATATCGCGTATAAGCTGCTCGTTGCCGCCGTTGAAATAGACGGGGTTGGCGAATTCTCTGAACGAGAAAAAGACCTTGAGGCCGTTCTCTTCGCACAGCCGCAGCAGCGTCAGCAGCGTGTTGTCGCCTATCGCGACGTCGTATCCGAAGACCGAGACCGCGTTGAATCCGATCGCTTTTATCCTGCGCAGATCCTTCGACACCACGTCGATATCGAACGCCGACGGCGAAACCCATTTTTCGTAATCGTCGCCCACGAGCGCGATGCCGGTGGAAGGCATGTAATTGACGCCGTAGCACTTCCAGACCTCGCCGTCAAGATAGAGATCCTTGCCGGCGGCGGTAACGTATTTGCGCTCGCTCTCCGGCTTCGCGACGTAAACGCCGACGTCGTGGGAGAGTCTGTCGAGCACCACTCCGCCGGAGCGCAGTTCCGCGGTTACGCGGTAGCCGCCCGCGTCCGGCGGCGTCCAGCCGGTCTTGAAAAGCGTATACGTGCCGAGCTCGGTATCCGTCACGCGCTCGAACTCGTAATTCTGAAACTCCTTCTCAAAGACGTTCGCGCCGCCCGACGCGACGGTCACGTTGACCGTGCAGTCCGACAGTGCGCCCGCCTCCGCGTTTATGTCGGCGCCGTCAAAGAGCATACCGTCGCTTATAACCTCCGCGCCGAGCTCCCACTCGTCGCCGGGGAAGTAGGTGTATTCTCCCGCGCCGCCGCCGTAAAGCATAGTGCGCACGTTGAAGTACGCCGCCACGCACGCGATCGCGCCGACGACCTCGTCGCTGCAGAGAAAGTTCGTATCGTTGGTATTGAAGCCCGCCCACATTCCGGGCAGATAGTTTACCTGCTCCTCAACGCCCGTCGAGAGCAGCATAAACGCCGGATAACCTGCAGTCTCGCCTTTCTCGTCTATCGCTTCGATAAGAGGAACGAACCTGCGGTTGCGGTTTTTGAGTATCCCGGTGCCGTAGGTGCGCGGCGAGGGGGAAAACATTTCGTACGGAGTAGTGTATTCCGCCTCGGGCAGTATGCCCTGAATATCACGCGATACCAGCTTCACGGCGTTGGTCACCGGATACGTCTGGTACGCCGGAGAAAGGCAGTCTGCAAACAGCTCCGCCGAAAACTGGTTGCTCTGATCAGCGTCGTTCGTCGCGGTCATCTGCCGCGTCTTGACGTAGCCGGAGCCGCTCTTGGAGTATATATCCGAAAACGCCGGCCCGCCGATGCATATCAGACCGCCCTTGCGGCGAAGATAATGTCCCACCGGACCGATAAGTCCCTCGGGTATCCCCGACGCCTCCGTGTATATGACCGTCCTGTATTTCTCGGGCATGAAGGCGACGGGATTGTTCTCCGCCTTTTCCCAGGTGTAAACGTCGACGGTAAGTCCGTATTGTTTCAGCTGTTTTTTCAGGTCGGCGGCGTATGCCGGCTCATCCGTCGGCACTATCAGCGCGACGGAGCCTTCCGCTTTCAGCGCCTTCTGCTTTTCCTTGTACGCGGCGGCAACGGCGGAGGAGGGTATCTTTTTATCACGCGAGGGCGTCGCGCCGCCGTTCCCTTCAGAGGACGGAAGCGTAAAGACCGCAACGAACAAGGCTACGCACAGCACGAGGCATATTATGCGCAGTATCCACGGCAGCGGAGAACCTCTCTTTTCGATTATCGGGTTTTCGTTTTCGTTCATAAAACGCTCGCTCATTGATTATTCGCTCATTGACGTCTTTACTCCCGCCGTCCGGCAGGTAAGCCGTGTAACGCAATCGGCGCGCCGGAAACCGACGCGCCGACACACGTTCATTTCATGATCCCGTCCGGAAAACCGGCGAAATTATTTCTTCTCTTTCAGCAGGTCTCTGATCTCGGTGAGCAGCTCCTCGCTGGTCGGGCCCGCGGGCTCTTCGGGAGCGGCTTCCTCTTCCTTCTTTTTCTTCTCGGTCATCTTCGCGATGCCCTTGACGAGCAGGAATACGACGAAAGCGGTGATCAGGAAGACGATGATCGCCTGAATGAACTTGCCGTAGAAGATCTCGGTCCCGCCGACGGTGAAAGAAACCTCTTCGATGGTCGCTTTGCCGGTGAGGGCGGTGATCAGAGGCATAAGGATGTCGTTGACAAGGCTCGTCACGATGGCGGTGAAAGCGCCGCCGATGATGATGCCGACTGCCATAGCCATCATATTGCCCTTGACCGCGAATTCTTTGAATTCCCTGAAGAATTTTTTCATTTTTGACACCTCGCAGTTTTATTTGTAAGTCGATTATAACAAATCCGAAGCGATTTTGCAATATTTTCTTTTTAATATCGCGCGTAATTGCGCGTTTTTTCGTTATACGGACAATCCTCCGGCTCATATTATCGCACGGGTGATGGTATGCTCTCTTTCGTCTGGGCGGGAATGATACTCGCCGCGTTCGCTTATTCCGCGTTCTCCGGCGGGCTCGACGCGCTCGGCGCCTCGGTGATCTCGTCGGCGGAAAATGCCGTTCGGTTCCTGCTCTTTCTCGCGGCGGTCATCCCCTTCTGGAGCGGGATAATGAATATCGCCTCCGCCGCGGGAGTAACGAAGGGCGCGGCAAAGCTGCTGCGTCCGCTGCTGCGGCGGCTCTTCCCGCGCTCGTTCGAGAACGAAGCCTGCGCCGAGGCTATCTCCATGAACGTGGCGGCGAATATGATAGGCGTCGGCAGCGCGGCGACGCCGTTCGGGCTCAAGGCGGTCGCGGAGATGAAGGAACGCGGCGCGGAGCCGGACGCCGAGATGATACGCTTCGTCGTGCTGAACACCGCGTCGGTGCAGCTTATACCGACGACCGTCGCCGCCATGCGCGGAAGATACGGTGCCGCCGCGCCATTCGATATCGTTCCCGCCGTGCTACTCAGCTCGCTTGCCGCGCTCGCCGCGGGGCTCGCTTCGGCGGAGTTTTTCAGGCGGCTTTCGGAGCGGCGGCGCGGACTCGGAGGAAGGAAACGGCTATGGCTTACGTAGGCGCGGCGCTCGTGCCGCTTTTCATCTGCGCCGCAGTCTGCGCCGCGCTTTTCAAAAAGCTCGACGCATTCGCGCTTTTCACGGAGGGAGCTAAAAACGGACTGCGCGTGGTCATACACATCGCGCCGTCGATGCTCGGACTGATAACGGCGGTCGGCATACTCTCCTCCTCCGGCGCGCTCGACGCGCTGGCGGGATTGATTTCGCCGCTCACGGAAGCTGTCGGGTTTCCTGCGGAGGTCCTGCCGCTTACGCTGCTCCGTCCCGTCTCCGGCGGAGGCGCCCTGGCGGTGCTCGAAAGCATACTCGCAAAGAGCGGAGCCGATACCGCCGTCGGGAGAATCGCGAGCATAGTTTGCGGCGGAGGAGAAACCACGTTTTACGCGCTTGCGGTTTATTTCGGCGGAGCGGGAGTTAAAAAGACCTCCTACGCGATACCCGCCGCGCTGATTGCGGACCTCACCGTTTCAGTGGCCGCGGTCGTCGCTGTCAGGCTCGGATTGTAACCCCAAAATACCCCAAAAACGTATATATGAGCGTTATTCATATGAATAACGCTCATATCAATATTATTCATATTGTCTGCGAAGCCGCATAAATAAAGGGTTTGCAGCTTGAGCCGGTTTCAAAAGCGGCGATTTCGGCCGGTAAACGCGAAAGCGGTCGTTTTCGGAGTGATCCTCCCGAAAACGACCGCTTTTTGCACCTGTTTCGTCTGTTTTTACCCGTTATCCGACGCCGAAACGACAGCCTCGAAAACGTCCTCCTCGCCTTTTTTGAGCGAGATAACGTAATTTTTCGCTCCTTCAGAGACGTTCAGTTTTCCCGCGCCCGCTCCTTCGGGCGTCCAGACAATCAGTATCCCGTCAGAAAGGGCGGTTTTTTCGAGCTTTCCGCTCTCCGCTTCGACCGAAACGTCAGACGACGGAAAGAAAAGCACGGCTCGTTCGTCTTCATTCGTGTACGGAACGTCGAATTTCACCTCAACGCTTTTCAAAAACTCGCTGTCTGCGGTGAGCGCTTGCAGCTCCCCGTCGTTCAAACCCTTCGTCGGAGCCATGATTTTCAGCTCCGCGGCGGCGGAATACGAGACGTTTGAAGCCTTCGTTTCTCTGTTTATCTCGGCCTGCCTGCCGGCCAGAAACATCGGTATCACGGCTATGCCCACAACGAGCAGCACGGCGACCGCCGCCAGCGCGACGACGCGCTTCGCCGTTGAAGTTTCGGAGGGCGGCCCCTCCCCGCCGGACGCGCCGGATGTCTTTTCCTCGTCCATAATTCACCTCACGCGGATAATTTTTCGTTCAGCTGCTTTCTTACCTCGTCGATCTCGCGGCTTACCTGCTCGAGATCGCGTTCTATTTCTTCCGCCGATCTGGCGGAAGAAACGCCTTTTGATTGCTTCGCCTGCCTCTCAAGCTCCTCAAAATCGGAGCCTTCAAGCAGTATATTCAGCTTCTCCGAAAGCTCGTCCCGCCTCGCTGCGAGCGCCTTCTCGGCGTCCGGAACGCTTTTCATGACGAGCTTCTCGGTTATCTTGAAAAACAGCACCCAGAGCAGCACCGTCAGCCCGACGCCGATCAGTCCGAGCGAAATGAAAAACGCCTTCGCCTTATCCATATTTATGCTGCCCATCAGCAGGAAAAACAGCACGCCGAGCAGGAGTATCCCCGCGCCTGTCGACAGCACGGCGATGAAATACCGCCTTTTCATAGCCAGCGGCTTCTTTCCCGAGCCGTCGAGCTTCCGGATGCGATTGTCGCATTCGAGCAGCTCCTTCTGCACCTGACGCGCCTTGCGCAGGCGCTCCGCGGAATTAACTCCGCGCGCGGCCATGCTCTCCGCGCCGAGGCGCATCTGCTTTTTGCCGAGCGAATCGAGCTTTTCGCGAAGGGCGAGTATCTCGTTGGTCTTGATCTTTTCGGTAGAATCGATGCGTATGCGCGACGTTTTCAGTATGTCGCTGATGTCGGCGGGCGCGCCCTCCGAACCGTTGATAAACTCTGCGGCGGTACGTGAAAAGAAGAACTCTCCCGCGCTGCCGGGAAGCTTGATCTCAACGTCCGTGTCGGCGTCCTTGACGAGCAAACGCTCTTCACCGTGCAGGTATTCACGCGCAACTATATAGCGCCTCGTGCCGTCCGCGACGACAGCGTAGCCGCCCGCGACCGGCCCCTTCGCGGAGTCGAGGTACGGCTGCACCTCCGCGGCGCATTCCTTGACTCCGTAGAATATGAAAAGCTCAAACGCAGTCAGCGCGGCTATGCCGAGTCCGCCCTTGCCGGCAAGAGAGGATACCTCGCCGGGCTCCACCCTGGCGTTGTCGACGTTGCCGAAGCTTTTGATCTTGAAATACTCGATTACCATTTCGTTCCCTCACCGTCCGGAGATCTGAATGATCGCGGTCTGAGTGCCTCTGTTTTCGCCCATGCGGCGGTGGGAGTAGTATAACCGTTCATCGCAGAACGTGCAGTCACCGGAAACGTCTATGCTGTTTTCCGGAACTCCCCTGCCGGTCAGTGCCTCCAAAGCGCATTTCGGAAGGTCAATCCGCGTCTTTTTGCCGTCCTTTGCAGGGATGACGACTCCCTCTCCGAAGTCGGAGCGGAAGACGTCCGCCACATCCTCGTCGACCTCGAAGCAGCACGGCCCGATGCACGGACCGACAGCGGCTGCGAGATCTGTAGGATCGGTGCCGTAGGAATCCTCCATGGCGTTTATCGCCGCCTCGATAACGCCGGCGGCCATACCGCGCCATCCGGCGTGGATCGCGGCACAGGCGCGGTTCGCGCGGTCGTAGAGCAGCACCGGAGTACAGTCCGCGATATGCACGACCAGCGGGGTGTTTTCAAGCCGCGTTATGAGCGCGTCGGTATCGTCGAAAGGCGGCTCGAAAAAGCCGCTGCCTACGTTTTCCTCCGTCACCTCGGTGACGTTTATACCGTGCTTCTGGAAGGAGCGCGTCAGGCGCGAAAAGTTCAGCCCCGCGGCTTCGCATACGAGCTCGAAGTTGCGCAGAACGGTATCCCGCTCCTCGCCCCTGCCGAAGCCGAGGTTCGTTGACGCCCAATAGCCTGAGCTGACGCCGCCGAGCCGCGTGGTGAAGCAGTGCCGCACCGACTGCTCGGCTTCGAGAAGGCCGCTCTTGACGAGCGTTACGCCCTTGTTTTCTGTTTTATAAAACGTTTTTTTCATACCGGTATTCTATCACAAAAGCGCGGGAATGTAAAGTCCTTTCGGCATCATTTGATATGCTCGAGGATGACGTTCCAGACCTCGTCGTCCTGCGCGGTCATCCTTCTGAAATCGAAGTCGGCGCAGTACGCGCATTTTTCTTCAAACGTGCGCAGCTTCTTCTCCGCGACGAGGCGGTTATACTCGCCGAAGGTGGAGTTCATATACTTGACCGCGTCTGCGGTGTAGTTCGGATTGTGCTTCTTGCCGTCGACGACGAGGTAGTCGACGTTGGGGTTGTGCACGCGCTTTCTGACGTAGTCGAGGCCGACGTAAACCGAGACGAAATTGTCGTCCCGCGAGTGGACGAAGAGCACTTTGGAGTCTGTATCCTTCACCGCGTCGACGGCGCAGGAAGCGACCAGATCGGGGTTCGCTCTGCGCTCGAAGTTGTATACTCCGCGCTTCATATACGCGGGCTTCCCCTTCAGGTACGCGTCGACGAACACCTCCACCGATACGAAGCAGGAAATAGCAACGACGGCATAGACCTTGCGGTAATTCAGGATGTTCGACGCCGCGTATCCGCCCCAGGAGTGCCCTATCACGGAAATGCGCTTGCCGGCGTACTCCTCCTGTCCGCGCAGCCAGTCGATGCAGGCGATAAGATCCGCGAGCGACTCCGTCAAACCGCGGATATTCTTTCCGCCGGAGGCGAAGCAGCCGCAGTTATCGTAGCCGACGACGCGGTAGCCGGCGCGGCAAATGCGTTCGATCTCGCTCATATACGCCTGATGTCCGCCGCCGAGCCCGTGCGCGAAAACAACGAGGCTCCCGCCGTCCGCGTCAGGATAGGAGTAGACGTAACCCTTCAGCTCGTCCCCGTGCGCGGTCAGAAACTCTATCGGCTCCGCGTCGAGCCCGGGATAATCCTTGTGGGTGAAGTACTTTATCGTACGTTCATCGTCATAGCGCTTGACGACGTTCTTTTTATAGATCATCGAAACAAGGCACATATCGCATACCTCCGTTTTTTATCTGTCTTTTGTCTTATATATAATATCATCATTCCGTCGAAAATGCAACGGGAAAAGCGAAATGAAGGCTCGGACGCAAGCGCCGCGGCAAGGTGAAAGCTCCCGCGAACCTGCAGCATTGAAAAACCCCCGCCAAAGGGCGCGCAGATTACCTGCACGCCCAAAACCGACGGGGTTTTTTCCGTGATCACGGAACGGATACGCAAACGGGACGAACGGGCTGACAAACCTGTTTTTCTAAGCGAACGAAAAAGTGATATTCTATTCGCCTCCCGAACCGCGCGAAGCGCAATATCACCCGTCGAAGGCGAATAGAGTTGAAAGAGTCCGGCGCTTACGCGCCGGACTCTTTCTGGAGCGGGTGATGGGAATCGAACCCACGTATCCAGCTTGGAAGGCTGGTGTTCTACCATTGAACTACACCCGCGTATTCGCTTTTTTCCGAACGCGTAACATTATAGCACAGCGCCGCGCCGATGTCAACAATAATTTTCCGCGCCGCAAAATATTGACAAATCGGGCAAACGGCGGTAACATTATCAATAGAGAACACAACGAAAACACACACGGAGGGCTGTATGAAGGTAACCTTTTTGGGCGCGAACCACGAAGTCACTGGGAGCTGCACCCTTATCGAAATAAACGGCAGGAACGTGCTCGTCGACTGCGGAATGGAGCAGGGCGCGGACACCTTCGTCAACGCGGAGCTGCCGGTCAACCCGGGCGAGATCGAATGCGTGCTGCTGACTCACGCGCACATCGACCACTCCGGCAAGCTGCCGCTGCTTTACAAAAACGGGTTCCGCGGGCCGGTCTACGCGACCTCCGCGACCTGCAACCTCTCGCAGATAATGCTGATGGACGCCGCGCAGATACAGGAGGCAGAGGCCGAATGGCGCACCCGCAAGGCGAAGCGCTCCGGCGGCGAGGGCTGCGAGCCGATGTATACGGCAAACGACGCGCAGGGAGTCATCTCCAAGCTGCGCCCCTGCAACTACGGCGAGCGCATCCGCGTGCTCGAGGGCATTGACGTCCGCTTCAACGACGTCGGCCACCTGCTCGGTTCGGCGGCGATCGAGATATGGCTCTCCGAGGGCGGGACCGACCGCAAGATCGTCTTCAGCGGCGACGTCGGCAACGTCAATCAGCCGATAATCAAGGATCCGCAGCCCGTCGCGGAATGCGACTGGCTCGTCGTCGAATCCACCTACGGCGACCGCCTCCACGAGGAGGAGGGCGCGAACAACGTCGCAATCCTCCGCGACTGCATCAAAACCGCGCTCGACGCGGGCGGCAACGTGCTCATCCCCTCGTTCGCCGTCGGCAGGACGCAGGAGATACTCTACTTCATCCGCAGGATAAAAGAGGAGAATATGCTGCCCGAGCACCCGGACTTCCCGGTATACGTCGACAGTCCGCTCGCGCTCGAGGCGACCGACGTCTTCATGCAGTGCGACCACGCCTGCTTCGACGATGAAACGCTCGCGCTCGTGAACAGCGGCGTCAACCCCGTCTGGTTCGAAGGCCTGCACGTCGCGGTCAGCGCCGAGGAGTCGAAGGCGATAAACCTCGATCCGACGCCGAAGGTCATCATCTCCGCGAGCGGAATGTGCGAGGCGGGGCGCATACGCCACCACCTGAAGCACAACCTCTGGCGAAAGGAGAGTATGCTGCTCTTCGTCGGCTACCAGGCGAACGGCACGCTCGGCAGGATAATCTACGACGGCGCGAAGAAGGTCAAGCTTTTCGGCGAGGAAATCGCCGTTAATTGCGGCGTTTCGCTCCTGCCGGGGATAAGCGGCCACGCGGACAAAAACGGGCTTATCGCGTGGATAAAGGCGTTCAGAAGGGGACCGCGGCATATCTTCGTCAACCACGGCGACGACGTATCCTGCACGAGCTTCGTTGAAACGCTGAAGGGGCTCGGCTACGACGCCGAAGCGCCGTTCAGCGGCTCGGTGTTCGACTTGAGGGACGCCTCCGCGATAGTGCGCACGGAGGGCAAGCCGGTCAGGAAGGACGGCGTGAAGAACGCTGTCTTCGCGAAGCTGCTCGCCGCGGCGGAGCGCCTCATGAAAGCGCTTCGCGGCTGTGAAGGCCGCAGCAACCGCGAGCTTTCCGCCCTGACCGACAAGGTCAACGCCCTCGCCGACGACGTCGACAGAAGAACGGACTGAGGGTAAACAACTTTCGATATAACACAAAAGCCATCCGTTGCGGATGGCTTTTTGATATAGACAAGTATTATCCTTTCCCTTGCGTATTATCAATAATACTCTTACCACAATTCCAACATACGGATTTACTCACTCGTTGAATCTTACCGCAATTCGGACAAGTAATCCAATCATTCAAAATGCCAATAGATTGATTATCGGTTTTAATAGTCGAATCATTTGTATTATCATCGTCACCTAGTTTTGAAAGACTTTTCCCACAATTTCCACAGAATGATTCGCTCTCTTGTCGGAGTTTTCCGCAATTTGGGCAGACTACCCAGCCGCCCATATAACTTCCCTGCTTATCATCAGTTTTTTCGTTTGTTTTTTTCTCGATAATTCTACAGTTATACTCTTTTAAGCACTCATCGCACACATATTTTTCTGCTTCTGCCATCTTGTCGCTCGTATGCACAACATGGTACAATGTTTCTCTTTTTCTATTGCATATATCACAGTATTCTTTTGCTTTCACCTCTTTGCCGAAGACTTTACCAGTTGAAACCTGCTTTGCATTACTATTATTGGCAGTTTTTAATCCTTGAAGATAATTCTGGACTGCTTTATCACTGTAATCATTCTTTATAGCAACAAACAGCATAATACCAGCAATAAGAAGCAGCAAACCCGATATTATCGCTCCCGCCCCCAAATGTGCTATATTATTATATTCAGAAACAGCGACAATAGATAGATTTAGAATTAAGACCATTATACCCGAACATAGATTCCCGACTGCTAACCACTTGTTTTTTTGCTGTTTCTTTTCTTCGACTATTAGAGCAAGCGAAGAGAAAAATAAACTAACAGTTTCAAGCAACGAAACCCAAGCAAATATTGATGCGAGCTCACCATAAGTTACTCCTTCTTCTTTGATCGCATTAAACAAATCAAATGCTAATTCAAAGCCACTAATATTCGCTATTCTTACGCCCGATAGACTAGTGCTGATAAATGGCCCGAAAAAACAACAAAACGCAGATGCGCTCATTATTGCACAGATAATACCAGCATTCCTTCTATTCATAAAAACACAACTCCTTCATAGAATTAGCTTACAAGCAGTAATTAAAAATGCAACGCACCAGCTTCGATTTATATAGATACAATTATAATATCAGATAATAATTGTGTCAAGACAAAATAAAAAGCAAAAAGCCATCCGTTGCGGATGGCTTTGTTTATGTGCGCTTGCTTATTACTCCTTTATCGTGCCGTCGGGGTTGAAGAGCGGGAGGACTTCAAGATACTTGATGTCCGTGCGCTCGGCGGCGTCGCCTTCGGCGAGGATGGTCAGTTTTCCGCAGATGTTGCCGCCCGCCTTTTCAACGAGCTGCTCGATCGCGGCGAGGGATTCGCCCGTCGAAACGACGTCGTCCACGATGAGTATGCGCTTTCCGCGCATCATATCGGCGTCCGCCTTGTCAAGATAGAGGTGCTGGATGCGGTCGGTGGTGATGGAACGCACCGCGACCTCGAAGACCTCCTGCATATAGAGCTTCGTCGCCTTGCGGGCGAGCATGTATTTGGCGTCGCCGTGCTGACGCGCCATCTCGTGCGCGAGCGGAATGCCCTTCGCCTCGGCGGTGATGAGGTAATCGTATTCAGGCGCGAGCTTCAGCAGCTCCCGGGCGCAGGCGACGGTGAGCTCCTGATCGCCGAAGATGACGAAGCCCGCGATATAAAGATCGTCCGTCACTCTGCAAATAGGAAGCGCGCGGTCAAGCCCCGCGATTTTCATTTTGTAAAACATACTGCCAACTCCTTATTCTCAAATCATCACGGTAATATGATAATACTTTTTTGTGAAAAGGTCAATAGAAAAAACTTTGGGCGCGCAAATCAGGGATACGCCGGTCTTAAAAAGGATCTTTTCGCGCCGGACTGCGTTGAAAGCGCTCGGAATACATACAGTATTCCATCGCGCTTTCGCCTTGTCCGACACAAAAATCTCTCTTTTTAAGATGCGGAGCAGTTTTGAACGA
>JAFZQJ010000019.1 GCA_017620395.1 Clostridia bacterium
AGGCAATTTGCTCCTTAACTGACGCGAAGCGTCAATATCACTGCGGCGAAGCCGCAATATCACTATCGCGGAGCGATAATATCACTGACGCGAAGCGTCAATATCACTGCGAACGAAGTTCGCCCGTGGGATTCCTCGTCGTCGCATTCGGCTCCACGGAACGGCAGCCCTTTCCTATCATAATAATTTCACAAAAAACCTCTTGATATTTCCCGCAAAGGTGATATAATATATTAGTTATAAAATCGGGCAGTACGGCGCGGACACGCGGACGCCCCGCCCGGACAAACAAATGGTACAAAGGAGAAAACACTATGCCGTTAGTAACTTCTACCGAAATGTTCAAGAAGGCATACAGCGGCGGCTACGCCGTCGGCGCCTTCAACGTCAACAACATGGAGATCATCCAGGGCATCACCGAGGCCTGCCGCGAAGAGCACGCCCCCGTGATCCTGCAGGTTTCCAAGGGCGCCCGCGCCTACGCGAACCGCACCTATCTGGTCAAGCTCGTGGAAGCCGCGGTCATCGAGTGCCCCGACATCCCGATCGTGCTCCATCTCGACCACGGCGACACGTTCGAGACCTGCAAGAGCTGCATCGACGACGGCTTCACCTCCGTCATGATCGACTGCTCCTCCAAGCCCTTTGAGGAAAATATCGAAATCACCAAGCAGGTGGTCGAATACGCCCACGCGCACGGCGTGGTCGTAGAAGCCGAGCTGGGCACCCTCGCCGGCATCGAGGACGAAGTCAAGGTCGCGGCGGACGCCGCCTCCTACACCCGCCCCGAAGAGGTCGAGGAATTCGTCAGCCGCACCGGCTGCGACTCCCTGGCGATCGCGATCGGCACGAGCCACGGCGCGTATAAGTTCACCGCCGCGCAGTGCACCCGCAACGAAAAGGGCGTCCTCGTTCCGCCTCCGCTGCGCTTCGACGTGCTCCACGAGTGCGAAAAGCGCCTGCCCGGCTTCCCGATCGTCCTCCACGGCTCCTCCAGCGTTCCGCAGGAGTACGTCAAGATGGTCAACGAGAACGGCGGCAAAATGCCCGACGCCGTCGGCATCCCGGAGGAACAGCTCCGCGAAGCCGCCCGCAGCGCCGTCTGCAAGATCAACATCGACTCCGACCTGCGCCTGGCGATGACCGGCACGATCAGAAAGTTCTTCAACGAGCACCCCGAGAAGTTCGACCCGCGCGAATACCTCAAGCCCGCCCGCGCGAACATCAAGGAAGTCGTCCGTCATAAGCTGGTCGACGTCCTCGGCTGCGCCGGAAAGGCGTAAAAGCGGTTATTTTCAGTCCTTTGCGGCTTGTCGGCGGCATAGCCGCGTTCCGAGGCGGGCAGATAGCAATGTCATCCCGAGGGCGAAGCCCGAGGGACCCCACACCGAAAGAAGACAGCTGCAAAGGGAGGGGGATTCCTCGTCGGCGCGTTCGCGGCTCCTCGGAATGACAGAGGGCGCCGCAAATCACCTGAAAATCCCGCGCTTTTCAATCTCTCGAGTTCACGCTGCCGTTTCGTTCGGCTCCCCTGTGCAAGGGGAGCTGGCGCGAAGCGCCTGAGGGGTTGTCGGCTTCCTTAAAGCCGACTGCGTAATTGCACAACCCCTCCGTCATCCTCGGCTCGCGCCTCGGATGCCACCTCCCCTTGCACAGGGGAGGCTCACCAACGTCTACAAAAAACTAACATAAGGAGAAAACAATCATGGCAGTAAAAGTAGCAATCAACGGATTCGGCCGTATCGGCCGCCTGGCGTTCCGCCAGATGTTCGGCGCTGAAGGGTACGAGGTCGTCGCGATCAACGACCTGACCAGCCCGAAGATGCTCGCCAACCTGCTGAAGTACGACTCCGCCCAGGGCGGCTACTGCGGCTTCATCGGCGAGAACAAGCACACCGTCAGCTCCAAGGAGCCCGTCATCGACGAAGAGACCAAAGCGGTCATCACCCCCGGCTCCATCACCGTCGACGGCAAAGAGATCACCATCTACAGCGAAGCGAAAGCCGCCAATCTCCCCTGGGGAGAGCTCGGCGTTGACGTCGTGCTCGAATGCACCGGCTTCTACACCAGCAAGGCGAAGAGCCAGGCGCACATCGACGCCGGCGCGAAGAAGGTCGTCATCTCCGCTCCCGCGGGCAACGACCTGCCCACCATCGTCTACAACGTCAACCACAACACGCTGAAGCCCGAGGATACCATCATCTCCGCGGCCTCCTGCACCACCAACTGCCTCGCCCCGATGACGAAGGCGCTGAACGACGCGTTCCCGATCGTATCCGGCATCATGACCACGGTCCACGCCTACACCGGCGACCAGATGATCCTGGACGGCCCGCACAGAAAGGGCGACCTGCAGAGAGCCCGCGCCGGCGCCGCGAACATCGTTCCGAACACCACCGGCGCCGCGAAGGCGATCGGCCTCGTCATCCCCGAGCTGAACGGCAAGCTCATCGGCTCCGCGCAGCGCGTTCCGGTCATCACCGGTTCCACCACGATCCTCGTGGCGGTCGTCAAGGGCAAGGATATCACGGTTGAGAAGATCAACGACGCGATGAAGGCCCAGCAGAGCGAGAGCTTCGGCTACACCACCGAGCGCCTCGTTTCCGGCGACATCATCGGCATGCGTTACGGCTCGCTCTTCGACGCGAACCAGACCATGGTCACCAAGATCGACGACGACACCTATCAGGTCCAGGTCGTTTCGTGGTACGACAACGAGAACTCCTACACCAGCCAGATGGTCCGCACCATCAAGTACTTCGCCGAGCTGAAGTAAGAGAAAGCAAAAAAGAAGGACGCGCCTGCGGCGCGTCCTTTTTTATCTGCCGCCTTTGGCGGCAATACCACTGTGCGAAGCATAATAACACTGCGGCGAAGCCGCAATACCACTGACGCGAAGCGTCAATATCACCGCCGCCGCAGGCGGCGCAATGCCTCCCCTGTGCAAGGGGAGGTGCCCCGAAGGGGCGGAGGGGTTGTCCGTAGGGGCAATTATCAATCGCCCGCGAAGTCGAGCGCAAGCACAAACGAGGATGCCCCAAGGTATCCTCGTTTGTGTTTCGACATATATCATTAATCAATGTAGTCTTTTAAATCTGACAGTCTATTCTCGACTTCCGAAATATTTCCGGTTCTTATTTTAAACCCGAGCATATAAATATCAGAAGTAACAACAACACCATAATAATAGAAGTCACTCCGTGCGTCGTCATCCTTATATTTTAATGCTTCCTCTTGAACAAGGTCTGACAGATTTTCTAATTTATTACCCGCTTCGTCAGTTGTGATTCGGCCATTGAGATACTGTTCTGCTACACTAATAGCTTCTTTAATGTATTCGCTTGTTTTTTCACTGACTATATCTGCTTTCCCACAACCAGCTATTGCAAAAGTAAGCACCAGAATGAATACCACAGAAATAATTGCTTTGATTCTTGATTTCACATAATCACAACCTTTCATTTACAATAATATCATAACTCCATTTTTTAGTCAATAATAACTGCTTATGTTTCGTGTCAAGTTGATCCTCATAAGATGCCCGGAATACTCGTATTTATATCAAGATATGGTATGCCACATATGTCAACCACGCATTCCTCATCATAATCTTTGCTTTCAAATCCTTCAATTAATAACCCCGTTGGTGTAAAATGCGCAGGTTTGTTTATATATAACATGGTCCCTATTGGGTAACTGCTAATTTCTGAAAAAACAACTCCCCCTATCCCTTTAATGCTCATATAAGATGTCCCACAAAAACGACGCATTCGGGCTTACCATAAAAATGTATAATTTGTACTTTTCAGAGTCAAAACTCTTGCTTTCCTTATTCAAAATGAACTCTCTAATCTGATCGTCTCCAAAGCAATTATCACTAATATCACAATGCATAGTCAGAATTGCTTTAAGAATTCTAAGCGGATGAGTTTTTATAGAAAATGAGCACGACTGTCCGACGGATAAATTGCTTGTCTTTATAATGCTATGGAAAGCGTGAGCTAAATCAACGTATTCATCCATATACCACGATCCAGTATTATTATTACAATCACCGCATAAGTAATAACCGCCGCCACCACGTTGATTATCTTTTCCATATATATTCTTTTCACTAATCTCGCTCTCATCAATCATCGGTGCTGTATCGTTAATATCCTTTAAAAAATAGTTAACTACAGTCTCAGAATTAAACGCTTTATTTGGAGGAACATGTTCAAATGTCAATTTTCGCTTTTTGCCACAAAGTTTACATATTCCTTCATTAGTTATCGCCATTTATAGTCCCCTTCACCATTCTAAAAAATTTTGATGTTTTGGCATATAAACTCTGTTTATTATCATAAAACTGTAAAACGTCTGAATACGGCTCCCGCTTCCCTTTCGGGAAGCGGGGTTTCAGTTATATTGCCCGCGGCGCGGGCAGTGATATTTGCCTTCGGCAAGTGATATTGCTCACTTGCGTTCGCAGTGGTATTGCGCCTGCGGCGCAGCTGAGCAAATCGCTGCGCGATTTGCTCACGCCCACCACATTTCGCCTTTGGGCTGGAACGCCATGACGTCCTTCAGGAAGCGGATCGCCTTCATCAGCCCTTCGCCGCCGCAGAAGAGGCTGTCCTCGTGCTCGATGCTGATGACGTAGTCGTAGCCGACGGTGCGCAGGGCGCTGACGATCTCCTTCCACTTCTTGACGTCCATGCCGTAGCCGACGGAACGGAAGATCCAGCTGCGGTGCAGCTCGTCGCTGTAATGCTTGGTATCCAGCACGCCGTTGACGGCGGTGTTGTACTTGTCTATCTTCGTATCCTTCGCGTGGAAGTGGAAGATCGCGTCGCCGAGCTCGCGGATGACCATGACGGGATCCATTCCCTGCCAGACGAGGTGGCTCGGGTCGAGGTTCGCGCCGAGGTTTTCGCCCGCCGCTTCGCGCAGGCGGAGCATCGTCTCGGTGTTGTAGACGCAGAAGCCGGGGTGCAGCTCGAAGGCGATCTTCACGCCGTGCGCCTTCGCGAACTTCTCCTTTTCGCGCCAGTAAGGGATGAGCACCTCGTTCCACTGGTAATCGAGGATATCGAGGAACTCCGGCGGCCAGGGAGCCGTCACCCAGTTCGGATGCGACGCGGTCGGGCAGTCGCCGGGGCAGCCGGAGAAGGTGTTGACGACCGGCACGCCCATCTTCTCCGCGAGCAGTATGCCGCGGGTCAGGACGCTGTCGTATCCGGCGGCGGTCTTCGCGTCCGGATGGACGGGGTTGCCGTGCGCCGAGAAGGCGGAAATGGTTATCCCGCGCGACTCGAATTCGCGGCGGAACGCCTCCGCGGCGCGGTCGTCGGAAACGAGCAGCTCGGGGTCGCAGTGGTCGTGGCCGGGGAATCCGCCGACGCCGAGCTCCGCGGCCTCGATGCCGTTTTCGGCGAGGAAATCGAGCGCCTGCGCGAGGTTTTTGTCGTTGAGTACGGGTGTGAATACGCCGAGTTTCATGTGGTGGTCCTCCTTATAAACTGCCGCGAAGCGGCAATATCACTGACGCGTACGCGTCAATATCACTATGGCGAAGCCATAATATCACTTGCGCCGAAGGCGCATATCGCGTCACGCGAAGCGTGACATATCGTGTCGGCGAAGCCGACATATCGTATTTGCCGAAGGCAAATATATCGCGCTGCCGAAGGCGGCATATCGCCGCCGGCGAAGCCGGCGCGGGCTCCCTCAGACGAGGGACCCCGCCGCCGTTGAAAACGGCGATGACTGAGGGAGGGAAAAACCTCTCCTTTTTATAAAACGTCATCTCAGAGGCAGGGCTTTTCCCTCCCTCCGTCTTGCCGTCCGCTTACGCGGCCGTCAATCCACCTCCCTCGTCTGAGGGAGGTCCGCTCACTGCGTTCGCGGCGATATTCCTCGCTTCGCTCGGTGCGATATATCGGCTTCGCCGATGCGATATATCCGCTGACGCGAATACGATATATCAGCTGCGCCGATACGATATGTTCGCCTGCGGCGAACGAGTGCCGCCCGCAAAACGGGCAGCGCGCTACGCGCCGAACACTTTCCTGTAATAGTCTCTCTTAATCAGTTCCCCCGACATCCTGAACATGACCTTGACCTTCTCGGTCGTCTCCTCCACGTAGGCCTTCTGCGCCTCCTCGCTCTCGAAGACGACGCCCTCGGCGGGGGTGAACTCGCGGTCGCCGGCGTAATACTTGCCCTTGTCGGAGATCCAGCTCCTGCCGTAGAAGGTGATCAGCGGCTCGGCGTCGGGATCGAGCAGGTCGCGCCCGAAGAGCAGGCGGCTGTCGTATTCGAAGCCGAAGAGGTTGGACAGCGTCGGGATAATATCTATCGTATTCGCCGGAACGGTTATCTCCGGCGCGTTTTTGTACCCGGGGCAGTAGAGCAGGAACACGCTGCGGTAATAGTCGAAATGCTTCTCAAGCTCATGGCCGGCGAGCTCCTCCATCTCCTTGTAGGAGATCATCTGCGGCGTGTGGTCGGGGGTGACGCAGAAGACGGTCTTCTCGAGCTGGCCGGTCTTCTCGAGCTCCGCCATCAGCCATTCGAGCGCGCGGTCGAGCTCGGCGTTGGCGGCGACGTACGCCTTGCACTTCTCGGAAAGGTCGAGGTTCTCGACGAGCTCGCGGTTCTTCGCGCTCATCCGGTTGCCGTCCCAGGAGTAGTCGCAGTGTCCGCTGACGGACATATAGTACGCGTGGAACGGCTTGCCGTCGTTTTTGCCCGCGTACTCGGAGAATGAGGACTGCACGGCCTCGAGGTCGCTTTCCGGCCATGAGCTCGGATGCTCGAGCACGAGCTTGTACTCCTTCTTGTCGACGCCGTCGACGACGCCGCCGCGGTTGCCGCGGAAAACGTCGTAGCCGAGGTTGGAGTGGGTCTTGTTGCGGTCGTAGAAGGTGTAGGAATGCGGGTGGTACGCGTAGGTGCGCACGCCGAGCTTCTGGAACTGCGCCCCCATGGTGAAGGGCAGGAGGTTATCCTTGACCTTCTTCATGTGGTTCGGCACGCCGGCGCTGGGGATCAGGCCGGTGACGTGCTCGAATTCGCCGGTGATGGTGTCGTCCTGCCCGGCGGTGAAGAAGTTGGTGAAGCGGAAGCCCTCCTGCTGCATCTTATACAGCGTGGGCGTGACGCCTTCGCGTATCGCGTAGGGCGAGAAGCCCTCGGCGGTGATCATCACGAGGTTGTAGCCCTCGAAAAGACCTGTGTATTCGTTCTTCATCGTGGGGACGCGGTCGCGGAAATACTCGTGCATCCCGCGCAGGTCGGCGTTTTTCTCGGCGGCGATCAGCGCGTCGAAGTCGATATCCATGACGTTCGGCTCGTAGACGACCGGCTCCGGCTCGGGAAGCGGCTCCGCGGAGCTGCCGGACGAGCTGCCCGCGCCCGCGGGCTTCCGCGGCGAACACGCCGCCGCGCCGAGCGCGGTGAGGATTATAAGGATGGATGCAAGGACTCTCTTCATAGGGTAATGCTTCTCTCTGTCTTGCGCCGAAGGCGCATATCACGTCACGCGAAGCGTGACATATCGTGTCGGCGGAGCCGACATATCGTATTTGCCGAAAGGCAAATATATCGCGCTGCCGAAGGCGGCATATCGCCGCCGGCGAAGCCGGCGCAACTCCCGAGGCA